>CAJUBY010000012.1:0-12696 GCA_910585055.1 uncultured Christensenella sp.
CAGTTAAGGAGTGGTACACATGAAAGATAAAAACAAAGAATCAAAAAAGCAGGCGGCACAGCAGGAGATCGCTACCGACGCGTATACACCGTCGGTAGAAATAACGTGCGCTCTCGACGATCTGCTTCGTTCTGCGGACGGCGGCGGTATCGAATACAACGCGCTGCTGGAAAAACTTGTGCCGCTCGAAGCAGGCGCCAACGATATGGATTATGCTCTTAAGCTGTTCGAAGACAAGGGTATCAGCATACTTAAGGACGGAGTCAAAGCGCCGATACTCACGTCTAAAATGAATAACGCGCTGTCCAAACTTATTGCTTTGGGAAAAACGCGTAATTTCCTGTCTAACATAGAGATAGGCGAAAAACTTACTATCGAATGCGGCGCGGATGCGCAGCAGCTCGAAGAAGCAATGCGTATTATCCGTGACAGCGATATAGAAATAACGGACGGTCAAGTAAAGAATGCCGAGCTTAAAAGCATCGAAAGTCTTATAGGCGGCGAGGTTGGCGCGGACGATCCTGTAAAAGTGTTTTTAAAAGATATAGGTAAAATACCGCTTTTAAATGCCGACGAAGAAACGGATCTGGCAAAGCGCATGTCCGACGGCGACGAATATGCCAAAAAGAAACTTACGGAAGCAAACTTGAGATTGGTAGTCGCCATAGCCAAACGCTATGTAGGGCGCGGAATGCAGCTGCTCGATCTTATACAGGAAGGTAATTTGGGTCTGATGAAAGCTGTCGAAAAGTTCGACTATACCAAAGGTTTCAGGTTTTCGACATATGCTACATGGTGGATCCGTCAGGCGATAACCCGTGCTATCGCAGATCAGGCGCGTACGATACGCATCCCGGTGCATATGGTGGAGACCATCAACAAACTAGCCAGAACAAACAGGATACTCGTTCAAAAACTCGGCAGAGATCCCACGCCGGAAGAGATAGCCGAAGAAATGGATCTGCCGGTGGACAGAGTAATGGAAATACAGCGAATCAGTCAGGACCCCGTTTCGCTCGAAATGCCGGTCGGAGAAGAAGAGGATAGTCATCTCGGTGACTTTTTGGAAGACGAAAAATCCAAAGCGCCGCACGATTACGCCGAAGCGGGAATGCTTCGTGAACAGCTTGCCGCCGTTCTTAATACGCTCACGCCGCGCGAGGAAATGGTCATACGTCTTCGTTACGGGCTGGACGACGCACATCCGAGAACGTTGGAAGACGTGGGCAAAGAGTTCGGCGTTACGCGTGAGCGTATACGTCAAATAGAAGCCAAGGCACTGCGCAAACTGCGTCATCCCAACAGATCCAAGCGTTTAAAGGATTTTACGGATAAATAGATGAGCGGTCGGTTGGATTGCATAATATCGCTGATAGAACCGTCAGGTATAATAGCCGACGTCGGCTGCGATCACGGGCTAGTCGCCCAATATTGTGCGGAAAGCGGCATTGCCGAAAAAGTGATCGCGTCGGACATAAGCGAAAAATGCTTGAAAAAGGCCGAGGATCTATTACGTGATGCGGATAACGTTGAGTTTATATGTTGCGACGGAATACGGTATTATTGCGACGAAGCAATCATATCCGGCATGGGCGGTATACTTATTTCGGAAATATTGAGGTCGGCGCAGACTTTGCCGAATACGGTGATAGCTGTTCCGCACCGAGACGGAGGAACGCTGCGCCGAACGCTTTTAGAACTTGGGTACGGCATAGACCGAGACGTACCGATATGGGATAAGGATAAATTTTATTCGGTCATTCGTGCAAAAAAATGCGGCGGTGTTACAAGACTGACGGAGCTGCAGATCGAGTTCGGCGCCGAGTGCGAGATCCCGTCGCAGGCGCTGTCGGCATATCTCATTAAATTGCGCGATACGTATATGCGTGCGCCGCATGTAAATGCGGAACGGCTAAAATCGGTCTCTGCCGCTTTGCGGTTGCAAGGCGTATAACAATCAAAGTATTTTTTTAATTAACAGGAGAGTATCATGGACGAAAACATCAAAAAGAAATTCAAAGCACTGATAGACTATCAGAAGAAGGATATCGAATTGCGGAAATTGAACAATGTGTTGGACCGCGACGAGGCGCTTGCCAGCATGAACAAAAACAAGCGCGTGTTTAACGATGCCAAACAGGCTATCGCAGATTGCGAGCAGCAAGCCGGCGGTATACTGGATATGTACGGCGAGCTGCGTAAATACGTGGAAGAAAACGAAGCATTACTCGAAGAATTGGAAAAAAGCGAAGCTTCCGGCGAAGAAGAACTTGAACAGCGCGTCAAAAAGCTGGAAAGTCTTAAATCGAAGTTTCAGTCGGCGGATAAAAAAATGCACGATATCGACGAAAAATCGAAAGCCGTATGTTCGCGGCGCACCGATGCGCTTAAAACCGGCAACGCTGCAAAAATAAAGTTCGGCGAAGCCCGTGAAAAACACAATAAACTCGTCAATTCCAAATCCGAAGAGATTGGCAGATTGAAAGCCGAATTGGAAGAACAGAAAAAATCGCTCGATCCGCAATTTTTTGCGGAATACAATAAACTTGTCGAAGAAAACAAATTTCCGCCTGTCGTTCCCGCTGCCGGTGACGATAAAAAGAATATGTACAATTGCGGCGGCTGCGGACTCAATCTACCGCAGCGTGGGAATGCGATGCTTAACGATAAGGGATGGTTTCGCTGCGAAAACTGCCGCAGGATAATCGTACGTTTGGATTAAAATATTATTTCGGGTGGGATACATGAAAATTCGTAAAGCAATAATTCCGTGCGGAGGACTGGGTACGCGGTTTCTACCGGCTACTAAAGCCATACCTAAAGAGATCTTGCCGGTAATAGATACACCGGTACTTGCGTATATCGTAGACGAAATAATAGCCGGCGGTATCGACAGTATAATGATTATACTCGGTCCCGGTAAATCGGCAATCAAAGATTATTTTACGGAAAGCGCAAAGCTGGAAAAAGCTCTTTCGGGAAAACCCGAGCTTTTGGAAGTGCTGCGCAGCGCAGATAAAAAAGCCGAGATAGTGTTCGGTATGCAAAAATATCCGCGCGGAAGCGGCGATGCGGTATTACAGGCAAAAAGTTTTACCGGTAACGAACCGTTTGTCATGGCTAACGGCGACGATCTTATTGTTAACGACGTACCTGCCGTTAAACAATTAACGGATGCTTATAACGATCGGCAGGCTGCCGTAGTCGGAGTTCAAAAGGTCGAGCGAAGCGAAGCCTGTAAGTACGGTATAATCGATCCGACGGAAATCATAGGAAAAACAGTGCTGTGCAGTTCCATCGTCGAAAAACCCCAAGGAGAACCTCCGTCATTGTATGCCGCGCTCGGCAGATATGTTTTGACGCCGGAAGTATACGATTATATTGAAAGTTTGCCTAAAAACTGCAGGGAAATAGGTTTGACGGACGCCGTCAACCGAATGATGAAAAACGGGGAAGCGTATGCTTACGAATTCGACGGCAGAAGATACGATATGGGCGATAAATTCGGTGCGCTGACGGCTACCGTGGATTTCGCGTTGAAACGTCCCGATCTTAAAGATAAGTTTAAAAAATACCTCTTATCGGTGCTGGGTGATGAGAATTAATGCGTTGTGTTTAGACGGAGCCGAGCAGGCAAAAAAGTTTTGCGATAAGATAGTGGTTTGCGGCTGTGCTATTGCAGACGGCGACGGCGCTGTGATGTTGACGCCGTTTTCGGAATCCGTACGCAGTGGTGATATCTATTTAAAAAGTATGCTCGACGAAACGGAATTGGAAAACGCCTGCGATTATCTTATTTCAACAGACGCCCGTGCCGTGATCAGAGCCTCTTACGACCTTAACGAATCGGGTATCATCGAAGCCAAATATAAGCTGTCGCCCGTAATGCTTTTGCATAAATTGGGGGTGCTGGATAAGTGTACCGTTGCAGGCGGCGTGTGTCTGGATAACGACGATCTCGATCTAATGGCGCAAGAGAATGTTCCTTTGATCTTGCTTCCCACTGCCGATGCCGGTTACGGTCACGGTTTTGCGCCTGTGTGTGCGGCTTTGCGGCGAGGCGTACGCGTCGGTATAGGAACTTTCGACGGCAAGTATAACAGAACGTGCGATATAAATGTAGAAGCGGAATTTTTAAAGCTGACCGCAAATGCGGAAATGCGTACCGAAAATGCACTATCGGATACCGAAGTACGCAAGATATTGGCTTTCGAGTAAAATTATCGCGTGTAACATAAAAAATTTGCGTCTATTAAGTTGACAAACGATCAATAATTTAGTACAATAACAAGGCTTGCGAGGGTGGCGGAATTGGCAGACGCGCACGTTTGAGGGGCGTGTGGGCAACCGTACGGGTTCAAGTCCCGTCCTTCGCACCATAATAATTAGCCGGTATTTTTCGTTAATCGGAGAATACCGGCTTTTGTATTATGTAGATCTGAAAATTGTCTTTATTATGTTCGGTCGGCAGGACGTGTTATGCTATAGCTGCTTTGCTGTTTCACTTTTTTATAAAGGCTGTTTTATCCAATATTTTGTATATAGGTTGTGCGATCGTGTGCTCTATAACATAATATGTAGTGTTATTTCGCATAAATATGAACAAACTGTAAATTTATCGAGAAATTTTGCATGTATAAAGGCATATATATTTGACAAACGTCCGACAATCGGATATAATATAACGAATATCGGTCTTGGTTTCGGACAAGGAAGTCCGCCAATGCCGATATTGTCGTATAAAAAATTTGTCGGAAATAAATTAAAAACGCTGTTTGTACGACTTGAGGTGATTATGAAAAAACTTCGAAAAATCATTTATATAGCATTATTGGTATTGACGGTATCGGTACTGTCGTTATTTGCTGCGGCGTGCGGTGATAAACGAGAATCCGCTCCGTCCGAGTATACCATATATTTTATGCTGGATGCCACGAACGAATACGATTCTTATACCGGAGTAAAGGGTAGTGATATCGTCAGGACGAAAGACGATCCCGTTAAGGCAAACTACGAATTCGACGGATGGAGCTTATCGCCGAACGGCGAAGTAGTGGAATTGCCGCAAAAGATGCCGGGAAACAGCGTAAAGTATTACGCCGTGTTTTCCAGACGTTATACAATAACGTTGAATGTCGGCAGCGGAACGCTCGATACAGCCAATAAGCTTTCGGTCAAAGCCAATCAAAAACTGTACGATATCGTTTCCGATATTATTCCCGCCGCGCCCGGTGAATCGGAATTCGACGCATGGTATTACGGAAACAAAAAGATCGATGCACAGTCGACCGTATCTATGCCGTCCAGCAGTATTACGCTCGATGCGCGTTATTCGATTGGTTATACCGTAAATGTTTACAAAGAGACCGGTTTTAAAACCGATACATATACCGAGTTTACGGCAGACAAAGTAACAAAAACCGGATTTGTAGGTACCGCTCCCAAAGAAACCGAATTTCCGAGTTTTGCGGAATACGACCTTAATGTAGAAAAAAGCGGGAATCCCAATCAGTTTGTTCTCGCCGCCGACGGAAGTAATGTATATAATGCTTATTATGCGCTTAAAGGCTGCAATTTGACTTTTAACGGAAACGCACCGGAAGGCGAAACGCTCAACGGCAACGCGATGAATACCGAATGGGGTTACGGCACGCAAAACGATTTACCGGAATGCGGTTATTCAATAAGCGGTTACCGTTTTTCGTATTGGTCGACGTCAAAGGACGGCGGCGAACGTTTGTATCCCGAAGATAAATACAGTATTACGCAAGCGACGACGCTGTATGCCGTTTGGACAAAAGCTTATACCGATTTCAACGGCAGATCGTACGACAATATATTTATAGACACCGACAAAAACGGCGATCATGTCGCTTATCTCCAAAGGATAAATCTTTCGGAGCAGAAAGGCGAATACGATCCGTCGACAAAGGTATTCAGTTTCAAAGACGGTAATAGAGTTATTTTAAGCGGAAAGATCGACGAGGAAAACGGTACATATTTGTGTATCAGCGAGTCGGTGTACTATTTGCATAATATCGGTACGGATCTCGGGCTTAACGGTAACGTAGACAAATCCGTAACGCTTTTATTGGATACGAAAGGCGACGCCGTTTACAACGACGGTTCTGCGGAAATAGTCGGTATATTCGAACAGGATGCCGCGACGCAGTCTATGAAGTTTATATCCGATAGCAAAACCTTTTATTTCCGTATTTCTACGCATACAAATAAAGACACTTACGAAGTAAACGATGTGTTCGATATCCGCGGAGCGGAGTATGGGGATTGGAACAATCTTACATCGGACGAGACCGTAGATACTGCTTTTAAGATGACGCTCGACGGATTCGGAAACGCCGTCATGACGGCTACCGGTCTCAAATCGGATTTTAAGGATACCGTTACGGTAACAACCAACGGATTTTACAGATTTACCGAAAACAGTACTGCGGACAATGTAGAGCTGTATGTCGCGTTTGTGAGGAATTCAACTGTCGATGCATTTAAGTGCCGTTTGTTAAAGGGGACTTATTCGTCCGGCGAAACACAGTATACTAACGTTTATATCGAAAACGTAATGGCGACTACGGTTTATGCTCACCCCGGAGCCGGCGAGCTGGATATAAATACCGCAGATAAGATCGTGTTGGACGGTTACGGCATATTCGACGGAAGCGCCGTTATGACCGTTAACGGAACGTCTACGAATAACAAGTATATCCTCGAGACAAATGCGTATAAATATCTGTCTAGGTTGAATGTGTATTCGCTTACCGTGATACCTCAAAGCGGAGATTCTGCAGTTTACGAGCTCGGCAATGTAAAAGTGGGAGAAACTACGTATCTTACGTATACGTTACGTCAGAACGTTGCGCGCGATTACGAGATAACCAAGCTCGAAAGCGTTTACGACCATCACGATGCCGATACCGATGCTTATTATAAATTACGTATACACAACGACGGTATTGCCGAATTCATGTTCAATATGCCGACGGAAAGCAGCGTGTACGGTGTTACTAATTTCAAGTATCTTTCCGGCGTAGTAGGTAAATACAGCCGTATCGGAAATACCGACGAGTATTTGTTTACGGCCTCTATATCCGCCGAGACTGCGATGCTGTTGTATTATCAGTACAACGCCATTTATAAAATGCCGTTAAACATAAGTGGGTTCGGTAATTTTAAATTTAAGTTTGTACAGCCCGAAACCGCCGACGGCAGCGTGTCTTTGGAAGCTACTGCGATATCCGATAATTACGGTACTTCCGAAGGACTCAATCCGGGCGGATTGAAATTTACGTACAACGGGATAGAGTATACTACCGACGGTTACGGCAAGGCTAACGGTTCAGACGGAAGTTCGTACGATTATATGGTATCCGACGAAATGGGGTTGCCGTGCCTTATGATCGAGTGGAAAGAACCCGGTAAAGATGCGGACGGCAAGGATACGACCGTTACCAAGACCGAAGCGTTCTTTAATATAGGAAGCAAGGAAAGCCCCGACTATTTGCGCCGTACCGAAACGTACGGAAAATACAATACGCAGTATGCGTCGTATTTTCCCGGTCATGTATTTTACATGCTGATGCTGGAAGACAACTATGCCGTTTTGGCTTGTATAAGCACGAGCAACGGTGCAGTTTCGATTTATTCTTACGGCACTGTAGAATGGGAAGCCGCTGTTGCAGGCGAAACTGAAAAGTTCGGTCGGTACAATGAAATAGCCGGTGTCGATACTACGGCGGCGATACTGACGACTCAATACGGTAATTTTAAATTTGCGTTAAAAGAAGTTAAAACAGTCGTCGACGAAGTTGAAACGACGGTTACGATG
The DNA here is from genome assembly GCA_910585055.1 of uncultured Christensenella sp. GTDB lineage: Bacteria > Bacillota > Clostridia > Christensenellales > Pumilibacteraceae > Anaerocaecibacter. The sequence continues at coordinate 7,844 of CAJUBY010000012.1, forward strand.
TTCTATGTGTACGACGGAACTTTGAGTTCGGAAAACGACGGAAAAATAACGGTAGTCCGTGAGTCGGATAAGGCGTCTCTTACTATAGACAGAAACGACGGAACAGCGGCTTATACCGCGCCGGCAAAAGAAGAGGGCGGAGAGCCTACCGAGATCGAAGGCGAGTTTAAATTCCATGAAGACGTTTTGACTATACTTTATTCGTTTAACGAAAACGGAAAAGATTACGTCGGAGCGCAAACTTTCAGGCTTGTATATAATCAAGACAAAACGCAAATCATATCGTTTGAGAACATTTACGGCGATGTCGGCATTTTGCAGGATGTGGACGGAGGCAAAAACTATTTCTATTTGTCCGGTGTACTCGACGGAGATAAGGGCTATAAAGGTACTTACTATGAGTACGACGGTAGCATAGAAAGCGAGAACGAAAGAGATAAATATATTGCGCACGACGGACATTACGGCAGGACCGATAATTCGAGCGTACGCGAATACATATTCTCTTACGAAGTCGAAGTGTCTGCGACGGCCGATGAAAACGGCGATACGCCCGAAACACAAAAAGTGTCGTACAGATTCCGTACGGGATTCAATTCCGGTATAGCTGTATATCAAATGTATACCGTCGAGCTCAACAAGGTCGCATTGATAACAAGTTTGACTGCGACGGAAGCTTACGGCATTTTTGTCGGCGGCGGTTATAACCAGCTAGGCTTTGTAGATGTTTACGGCAATCAATATGTAGGAAGCATAAGTTTCTATACGTCCAATCAGCCGCATCTAGCAAATACGCCTATATATGCTTTTGTAGTAAGCGGAGATCCGTTGTTCTTCTTTACTCTTGTAAAGGCAAGCAGCGGAACATCTACCGTTGCCGTAATGCTCGACGTAACGTTCTCCGCAAGTACAGGAATGGCGTTCGACTGCGATCCGTTTGAGGCTACGTTGTATGTTCCCAAGGCTTCGGAAGGTGAACCCGATCCCGATGCCGAACCGGAATTCGAGGAAAAAACGATAACGTTCGGAAAAATGTGGTTCAGCGGACTCGGTTATGTCGCGCTTATAACTGCGGATAACAAGGTCTATACTGCTTACTATGTTGCGTCGGGGCGTTCGTCGTTCTATCTGTATACGACAAAAGGTACGGCGGAAAGCATTAAAGTGATAACCGAGTTTAAGCTGTTTGCAAACACTTCCGGCGAAAAACCCGTTTACACTGCGGTATTCGAAGATAAATCTATCCACAAAGGATTTGTCAATGCCGATAAAAGCACGCTTACTTTTGACGGATTTTCTTCGGCGACGTATGTCGATCGAAACGGAGTAGCTTATAACGGCAGCTATACGGTACACGATAACGGCACGGTAGAATTCAGCTATATCGAAAGCGATCTGTCACTTATAACGATATATATAGTTCTGGATAAGGAAGAGAATACTTTTCAAGTGCTTGACGACGGCGATGAACGTATTCCGGTCGAAGAAGAGGGCGGAACGGAACAGGCAGATGGCAACGCATAACCGTCACATACTTTTACCCAATTTTCCCTAATATGGGCAATAAACTTGACAAACAATCGCGAAACTTGATAAAATATATTTATCTGCCGACCGATTTGTTGTAAAATCGTATTGCTTTTTCGGTTTGCCGATAGGCTGCGATTCAATCGCGAGGGATCGATCATGACAAAAACATCTCGAAATTCACTAACAAAAAAGTTAATAATTATATTGATGGCTTTACTGCTTTGTGCTGTCATTGCGTCGCAGTTTGTTTACGCTCCTGCGTTTATAGCTACGCCCAACGGATCATCTGCGTATGCCGACGGCATGAATGGAGTAAAGGTATCGTATACCGATGCCGAAAACGGTTTGGTTTCTGATGAGTATTCTTTGTCTGATCCCGGCGTAACGTCTTCCGCAGCAAATGAGCCTACTCCGGCGCCGGATAAGCAAGTAGACGTAATAATATCTTTGGACGGTACGCCTATGATGCAGTTTGCTACAGCCAAAAATCAGACTGTAGCTCAGGCTTTGGCAACGTCGGGCGGACGTAAAAATCTCGACGATCTTATAAATATCAGGGAAAAAGCTTTAAACGGCATCTCGAAATACATAATAGAAAAGCGTTTCGAATATACGACTGTACTTAACGCTTTTTCTGCGACCGTGCGTTTCGGCGATATAAGTGCGATAGAAAGCAACAAGTACGTCGAAAACGTTATTTTGTCAAATAAGTATCTTGCGCCAGAAGCCGTTACGGAAAACTATGTCGATGTGTACGAAACGGGTATATTCGATTCTACGGGCGTCGGATACGACGGTACGGGAACAGTAGTAGCGGTGGTCGACACCGGTACGGATATATATCACGAAGTGTTCGATATGGAGTTGGATGCGAATACTCTTGCGATCACAAAGGACGATGTTGCCGCAGTTGCCGCAAGTCTTACGGCTACGTCTATGTCTTCGGCGGAAGGCGACAGTATCGACGAAGACGATTTGTATATAAAAAGCAAGTTGCCGTTTGCATATGATTACGCCGACAGCGATACCAACGTTTATCCGCGCAATTCGCACGGCACGCACGTCGCAGGTATCATAGCAGGCAAGTCGGATGTTATAACCGGCGTAGCTCCTAAGGCTCAAATAGCCACATTCAAGGTGTTTTCGGATTACAAAGAAGGCGCCGGTTCGGAAGGTATTATGGCGGCGCTCAACGACGCCGTTACGCTCGGTGTCGACGCTATAAATATGTCGCTCGGATCGTCGTGCGGTTTTTCGCGCGAAGTCGACGAAAAACTCATAAACGATGTTTACGATTCGATCAACGAAGCCGGTATATGTCTTGTCGTGGCGGCAAGCAACGATGCGTCGTCCGCTCAAAACAGTACGTGGGGCAATACCAACCTTGCGACGAATCCCGATTCGGGCACTGTCGGATCGCCCGGTTCGTATAATGCCGCGCTTTCCGTCGGTTCCGTAAGCGGCGTAAAGACCAAATATTTCGTTGCGGAAGGGCATGAGATCTATTTTGCGGAGTCGCGCCTTTTGGGCAAAACAAAACCCAACGATTTCGTAGGCGGATTGCTCGGCGACAAAACCGAAGGCGTGTTCGAATACGTAGTTATACCCGGTGTCGGACTGCCTGTCAATTACCAGGATTACGACGTCAACGGCAAGATAGCGGTAGTTCAGCGCGGTAATACTTCTTTCGAAGAGAAAGTACGTGTTGCCGCCGGACGCGGAGCTATAGGCGTTATAGTTTATAACAATGTATCGGGTACGATCACTATGTCGGTCGGTACCAAAGAGCTTATTCCCAGCTGTTTCGTGACGATGGATTTTGCGGAGCCGATAGTAGCTGCAGGAAAAGGGAAAATAACTTTATCCACTTCTTATCTTGCCGGTCCGTTTATGTCGGACTTTTCCAGCTGGGGCGCATTGCCTAATCTTATACTCGCGCCGGATATCACCGCGCACGGCGGAGAGATCTATTCTTCGGTTGCCGGTAAGGATCAGTACGACAGGTTGAGCGGTACGTCCATGGCGTGCCCGAATCTTGCCGGCGCGCTTATTTTGGTACGTCAATCGGTAAAAGAAAATTATCCCGAGTACGCTACTACTCAAATCAGAGACGTGTCATACAGCAGAATGATGAGCACGGCTACCATAGTCAAGAACGAACAAGGCAATCCTTATTCGCCGCGCAAGCAGGGCGCCGGTATTGCCGATATCTCCAATTCCATAAATACAAAAGCGTATTTGACTGTCAACGGTTCGAATAAGCCCAAATTGTCTTTGGGCGACGACCCCGAGCGCAGCGGCGAATACGAGATGAAATTCAATCTTGTAAATACTACCGGTAATGCGGTCAGCTATAATCTCGGTCAGTTTGTCATGACCGAAAGCATGTCGAGCGACGACCGTACGGTTGCCGAAAAAGCGTATATGTTTGACGATACGATAAATACTTACGCTGTCCGACAGACAAAAGGCACGGCTAAATTGTCGGGCAAGACGGTAAGTCTCAGCGGCTACGGCGAAGCTGAAATAACCGTTACCGTAAAGCTTTCGGATAAGGATAAAAAATATATCGACGAATACTTTAGAAACGGTATGTATGTCGAAGGGTATATTTTGCTTGACAGCAACAACAGCGACGGTATAGACCTTAATATCCCGTTCCTTGCCTTTTACGGCGATTGGTCCGATGCGCCTATGCTCGACTTATCGGCGTACGAAGTAGGTGAATCCGAAGCCGACGACTCGGTATTGGCAGAAGATAAATTAAAAGCGGACGTTTACGGAACTCTTCCGTATGCCGGTTTTTATTCGGAGACGGGTACCGACAATCTTGGATATTGGGGCATGGGCGCATTCGCGTTTATTCCGGCGAGCGGTTATGCCACGCCTCCGACGCAGGAAAAATACGCCGCTCTGACTACCAACCCCAACGGTAATTATTTGTTGTATATGATAAACGCCGGTTTGCTGCGCTGCGCAAAACGTGTGGATATGGAAATTCGCAACAGCGCTACCGGCGAGCTTATTTGGTCCGGCGTCGATTACAATTCAAGAAAATCCCATGCGAGCGGCGAACAAGTCGGCGGTATGGTTATGGTAGAGTTGGATATACGCGAACTCGATCTGCCCAACAATTCCAAGTATACATTCGAAATGACTTGCTATCTCGATTGGACGGGCGATAATTCTTATATTAACAGTAAGGACGATCCCGATCTCGATAAATTTACTTACGGCAATAAAAACACGTTCTCTTTTGAATTTACAGTAGATAACGCAGCGCCGGAAGTATCTAACGTAGCGGTTCGCAAGATAAAGAATTC
>CAJUBY010000012.1:12706-16325 GCA_910585055.1 uncultured Christensenella sp.
AATTACGAGTATTATCTCGATCTTACCTTTTACGACAACCATTATATGCAGGGCTTTTCTGCATATACGTTTGAAGGTAAGGACGAAAACGGCAGTCTTATAGGTACCACTTCGCTTACAGACGGCGTAGTGCCTGTCTTGTCCGAACTTAATACCGATACGACTTGTTCGATCAATATATCGGGTTATTGGAATCTTATTCAGCAAAACGGCGGAAAATTGTACGTTACGATGTACGATTACGCCAAAAACGATGCATCGATAGAGATCGAATTAACGGAAGAAAATTACAAAAAGACAGACTTGCAGATTTCCAAAACACGTACGGCGCGCGACGAATACACTGTAGCACCCAACGGACAGATAGACCTTACCGATTACATAACCATACGCGCGAGCGTATTCGATAATGTCAGCGAAGATGAAAAGACGTATCTGGAAAACTACTGGATGCGCGATCTGGTTTGGGTAAGCTCCGACGGTTCGGTTGTCGAAGTCAGTCAGCAGGGACTTGTGACGGGACTTAAACACGGCGATTCCGTGATAACGGTGCATACGCCTAATGTGGATGTTTTCGACGAGAACGACGAGTTGCATTGCCTTAAGTTTACAATACATGTTTCGGGTACGCCGCTCGACGAGATCAAGCTTTCGGGAATAGAATTGTCGGCTACGTCGCTCACTTTGGAGCGCGGAGAAACGTATACTATCACCGCGACGGCAAAACCGTACAATTATACGGGCGATCTTAAGATAAAATGGTCTACCACCAGTTCGAATGTAGTATCTATAAACGTTAGCGCAGACGGCAGATCAGTAGAACTTTATGCAGTCAAGAGCGGTAGCGCTACCGTCAGAGCGAGCGTTGACGGCAGCTATGTTTCGGGCTACTGTTCGGTAGGCGTACAGCAGGAATTCAATGTTTATAACAATATCTATCTCCGTTCGTATACGGGCAGAGGCGGAGATTGGGTAAACGAAAACGGCGAGACGGAACATAATGTAGTCGAGATACCGGACGATCTGGGTGTATCTTATATATATCCGTTGGCGTTTATAAATAATAAGTATATCAAAAAAGTTATAATACCCGAAGGTGTCACCACCATCATGCGCGGCGCGTTCTTGGGTTGCGAAGCTTTGGAAGAAGTGGTTTTACCAGAATCTCTGGAAACTTTGGAAGAGTATGTGTTCGGCGATTGCGATAATCTTAAACGCATCAATCTCGGGCATGTCAAGACTATCGGCGATTCGGCATTTTGGGGCTGCCAGTTGTTGGAATCCGTCGATCTGTCTAATTGTACGTATATAGACAAATACGCTTTTGTTTTCTGCCGCAGTCTTAAAGAACTCGATCTTTCGAGAGTGGGTGCGGTCGGTGGCGGCGCATTCTTCAATTGTACCGGATTGGAAACTTTGGTCATACCCGAACATACGTCTTTGGAATACGATACCAAGTATTTGGAATTGAAAGACGAGAGCAAACGTTCGGATTTGGGCGGCGCTTTCGGCGCGTGTACCGGATTGAAAACGCTTATAATAAAATCCAACAAGATCGGCGACCGCGCATTCCGCGACTGTATTTCACTCGAAACGGTCATTTTCGAAAACGATGTGGAAGTTATAGGCGAGTTTGCGTTCCTTAACTGCGAAAACCTCAAAAACGTAACGTTCTACGGCTCGGCTTACAAGATAGAATCGTATGCTTTCTTGAACTGCAAATCGCTGGAAACTTTAAAACTTCCCAAGGGACTCACCATACTCGGCGAAAACGTGTTTTTGGGCTGTGACTCGCTTGCTTCGGTCTCTGTTTCGTCCGGTGCGTTGCTGCAGGATATTCATATGTATTCGCTCGGCAGTCTCGACGTCGAAGAGTTTGTCGTAGAAGACGGTAATAAGTATCTGTCGGCGGTCGACGGTGTTTTGTACGACCGTGCGCAGAAGAAGCTTTTGGCGTATCCCGGCGGAAAAAGCGGTTCGTCATTTGTAATACCGGATTCGGTGCGCACAGTCGGCAGTTCGGCATTTTCGGGTACGCGCACGTTGGGAACGATCGATCTTAACAAAGTCGAATATATCGAAGATTACGCATTTGCCAACATAATGCGTACGGAACCTCGTTTGGACAGTAACGGCAAGCCTATGACGGACGATGAGGGTAACGTACTTGTCAATGTTTATTATACCGACTTTAAAGGCGGTAACAACATTAAATATATAGGGGATCATGCGTTTTTCCGTGCGGTCGTAACGACTTTGCCGATCTACGGTAACGTTACATATATAGGCGACTATGCGTTCAACGGAGTATCCGTATCGTCCGATTCCGTATCGCTTAATATGTTGCCTAACATCAAACATATAGGCGACTATGCTTTTGCCGGTCAGACCGTAAAGACCACAGACGGCAAAGAAACGACGTTCCACATGAATATTACGAGCGTAACGTTTAATAAAAGCACTCTCAAGTCGGTGGGCAAAGGCGCGTTCTATAACAATCCGCTGCTTGCTTCCGTCGATCTCGGCAGTTTGGAAGAGATCTCGGACAATATGTTCGAAAACTGTTCGTCGCTTAAGAATATCGTTATACCAGATACCGTAAAATCGTTGGGTGCGAATGCGTTTACGAATTGTACTCGGCTTGCCGGCGTAACGCTTTCCGCGTCTATCACAGATATACCTACGGGCGCGTTTGCTAATACCGCTCTTACGGCATTGACATTGCCAGACTCTGTGCGATCCGTCGGAAACTATGCTTTTGCGGATACTCGGATATCTTCGCTCGATCTCAACAATGTTGAAACCATCGGCAAGTATGCGTTCAGAGCGGCGCCGTTGAGCACGGTTGCTTCGGATAAAGTAACGCGTATCGGAATCGGCGCATTCACGAATTGCGATAAACTCACTTCCGTGAATATGCCCAACGTCGAAGAACTCGGCGAGTCGGCATTCGAAAATTGTTCGTTGCTTACCGGCGCTGTTTTGACAAAACTTAAATATATAGGCGACAAAGCATTTAAGGGTTGTTCTCAACTCGGCAATATTGTTTTGGATAATGCGGTCAAGGTGGGCAATCAGGCTTTTTACGGTGTTACCGGCATTACCGAGATACATTTGCCTAAAGCGGAAACGATAGGCAGCGAAGCGTTTTTCGGCACAGCCGTAACTACGGTAAGCATTTCCGAAACCGTCACCAAGGTCGCAGACAAAGCGTTCTACGGCATGGAGAAATTGATTTCGGTAACGGTGTCCGACGCCAATAAAACGTTCAAAAGTCTGGACGGCGTATTGTATAGCGTTAATTCGCAGGATATGTACACTATGCTGTGCTATCCTGCAGGCAAGACCGATAAAACTGTTTATACGGTGTTCGAACGCACAATAAAGCTGGGCGCCTATTCGTTCAGTTCAAATAAAACTCTTACGGAAGTAACGCTGCCTGCGTATCTCCAGATCATCGGAGCCTCGGCTATGAGCGGCATGACCGGACTAGAAAAGCTGATCATAAACGCCGTTTCGGCGCCAACGCTCGAAAGTATAGCGTATTTAACTTACGAAGACGATCCTGTCGAAGACGGTTCCGAAGGGTCCGACGAGTCTTCCGGTACCGATAAAGTCG
>CAJUBY010000012.1:16335-34320 GCA_910585055.1 uncultured Christensenella sp.
ATTACGACGACAGCGACAAAGAAGAGGAACTTGAACGCGATAAGATAAAGTATGTCAACGTATACGATAACTTCAGTTTTGAGATGAAAGATGCCGATAAGGATCAAAAACTGAAAATCGTCATACCTTATAATGCCACAGGGTACAACAACCGTATTTGGAAAGCGTATGTCGGTAAGTGTATCCAAAAATCCAAAGATATCCATATTACTCTCGGTACCTTGGAATTTATCGACGATATCAAAGCCGCGGCAAAAGATCCGGATATAACACAGGCGGAGATCGCACAGCTGAAACGCATCTACAACATGATAAGCAGTGTGCAGCAGCGGTTTGTGACAGGTAATTACGAATATCAGGTTACCGACAACGGCGGAAATGTGGTTTCGCGAATAGACGCAGAGTATTACAATAACTTGCTCGGCGGCGTTAATTACAAGCAGATACTCGACGGTTTGACCGGCAGAGCGGCAAGCGCCGTTTCCGGCGCTGCTGTTTCCGAAATATCGGGAACTATATCCGCTGAGACCGCAAATTACAGCGCCGCGGTTGCCGCGGCGGTCGTCGTGGTTTCGGCAGTCGTATTTGCGGCAGCCGCAATACTCAAGAGAAGGAGCGCAAAATAATGAAAAAGCTTAATATCGCTTTGGCATGCATTATATCTGCGGCGTCGGTATCGGCTTTGTGCGCTTGTTCAGGTAAAGACAACGTTAAAAAGTATACCGTAGATTTCGATACGCACGGCGGAAATGAAATATCTTCGCAGCGCGTCGCCGCAGGCAGTAAGATCAGCCGTCCGAAAGATCCGCAGAAGGATATGTTCAAATTCGACGATTGGTATTACGAAGTAAAGAACGACGGCAAAACGACTATGATCAAGTTCGATTTTTCGTCGAAGATGCCGGCGTACGATATGACGTTACATGCGCTGTGGATCGGCGAGACAAGCGTACGGATAGACTACGACGCAAACGGCGGCGTTTTTTCGGACGGACAGCAGCATTTCGACATCGGACTTGCCGGTTCGGCATTCGATGAGCCGGAAGCTCGTCCCGAGCGCGACGGATATATATTCGGCGGCTGGTATACAGAACCGGAATGCAGTAATCCGTTCGACTTTTATAATTATCCGATCGAAAGCGCTACGCTGTACGCCGGTTGGGAAAAAGATCCCGAATACGCGTATATATCGTATTACGGTAACGGCGAACTTTTGACTGTGGATCACGTTAAGCTCGGCAGCGATATAAAAGTACCGCAGCTATTCGACGGGGAAAACAGCGAAGACCTGATCGTCGGCGATTGGTATACCGATCCTGGATTTCGAAATAAATACGTATTCGGAAAAGCAACCGGCGATATCGACTTGTATGCTGCGTATTATACGGACGGATTGGTTATAACAGGCGGTGTGGTAACACAGTATACCGGTTCATCGGATAAGGTGATAATACCGTCGGTTTACGAAAACCGAACTGTTACGGCGATCGGTGAGTATGCGTTTTACAAAGCGGATAGTTCCGCAGCCGTAGTATCTGTAAAACTGCCCGATACCGTTAAAACAATAGGCGACGGTGCGTTTTACGATTGCAGATATCTGTCTGTTGTCGAACTTACAGATACCGTAACGCAAATCGGAAACGATGCTTTCTTTAACAATACAAGGTTAAGAGAACTTGGCGATATATCGTCGGTAACGTCAATAGGCGACGGTGCTTTTATCGGATGTAAACAGCTTATGAGTGTAGAATTGCCCGAAACGTTGACTTCGCTCGGCGAATATGCTTTTTCCGACTGCGAAGCTTTGAAAGAAATAGTCATACCGTCCGGCGTAAACGCTGTTTCAGCAAACGCTTTCGACGGTTGTAAACTTTTGACGGCAGTCATTTTAAAGTCCGGAACTCTTGCGTCTATAGGCAGTGACGCCTTTAAGGATTGTACGTCATTGTTATCCGTTACGATAGAAAGAAACGACGGTGCGGCGGCTGTTGCGGCTACTGCATTTTCCAACTGTTACAATGCGATGATATACGTTCCGGCGGATCTTTTGGAAACTTACAGGAATAATGCCGCGAACGATGCACTCAAAAAGAAATTCGCAGCTATAAGGTAAACAAATGCAGAAATTCGTCAGTACAATAAGCAGAAAGATTTTTCTGCCGATAATAGTTTTAGCGCTCGGCGCTTTCGGTTTCATCGTTTTTACCGCCTGTTCGGACGATTCCATGAATGAGTCCATGCTGATAAACCGTGGGTATAAAGTAGTCGTAACTTACGATTTTCAGGGCGGAAAAGTCGCCGACGCAGAAACGATTACCGTTAGGGTCAAGGAAAACAGCCGTATTCCCGAGCCATCGTCTACGGGCAGCGGCGTAGGAATACCGTCGAAGCCGGGTTATTCGTTGCGCGGATTCTATTTTGCCCGGATCGATGAAGGAGGTTTGCCTGTCACAGACGCAGACGGCAATGTTATTCCTTCCGATATCGAATGCGATTTCGATACATTCAAAGTTTCAGATACCAATATCACGATATGCGCCAAATGGTGGGATAATTATAAAGTCGATCTGCATTACGGAAATAATTACGAAAAAACGGAACGGATCAACCTTTCACGCAGCAGAGACGGTCAGCCCATCGGTTTGACTTCAACGGCGCTGAGCGTACGTAATTACACTTTTATTTCGTACAATTTGATCAAAAACGGAGACGAGTCCACACGGATCAAAGAGTTCCCTTATAAAATGACGTCTGAACAATTCGAACAGTCCGACGATAGACTGACGGCAGACATATGGGGCGAATCTATCGACGGCGTGTACCAACTTATACGTACCGAAAAAGATTTTACTTTGGCATCCGCAAAAGCCGATACAAATTATTATCTGCTTAACGACATAGATCTGAAAAATGCGGAATACGACGATGCCGATACGTCAAACACAAGTAAACTGCCCAAAAGTTACAACGGAAAGTTTGTAGGCAACGGGCATAAGATTTCCAACTTTACCGTAAAAATGATGCCGCTTGACAGAACTTACGGAAATTTCGGTCTTTTCAGAGCGTTGGACTCCAATGCCGAAATATCCGACGTTACTTTCGAAGGTGTTACGGTGTCGTTCGATATATCCAATACGGAGATACAGCATTACAATCTGGGTATGCTTGCCGGACAGATGTATTCGGGCGCAGCCGTTAAAAACGTAAACATATCCGGCACGTTCGTATATCAAACTGCGATCGGTATAGAAGACAACAGTTTATCTCTTTCGCAAGATCTCCTTATAGGATATAAAAGCGACGACGCTGTTATCGAAAACAGTCGGGTGGTACAGGTGCAAAAAATACTGCCCGAGACGGTGTTTACACAGGACGGTCAATACCGTGTTAATATTCTTTATACGGATGACGGCAGCGGCGGATTTACCGTAAGCGATATATACTTATTTGCGGAGAAACGCACGACAAGCGGATATTCCAACAAACGTATTTACGGCATTGAAAAAAACGCCGAAAACAATTTTACGGTCTCGGTACGCGACGGACGAGATCTTAAAGATTACGATATGGTATTTAACGTGAGCGGTAACGGTGAGTTTTCCGTGACCGTATCGGAATAAAGGCAAATACGGATCAGTCCGATAGCAATATAAATCTGGAGGTAAGTATATGAAAAATAACAGAATTACGCGCAGTTTGGCAAAATTGTTATGTGTAACTTTAGCTGTGGGCGCAGTGTCTACGCCGCTCATCGCTTGTAATGGTGAAGAAGAAAAAGCGCTTGTGTTGGCAACAGACGCTTTGGATACGGCTTTCAATCCGTTCTTTTACACTTCGGGTCCCGACGGCGAAATAGTTGCGCAGACTCAGATCGGCATGTTGTCGAGCAACGAAAAAGGCGACCTAGTAGCTAATTGGAACGAGCCTTGCGTTGCGCTTGCTTACGGTACCGTTACTACAGGCGACAAATCCGAGATCCAGGGAAACGATTACGGCAATTACAAGACGGAATATTACTTCGCTTTAAAGAATAACATCAAATTCAGCGACGGAACGCCTTTGACAAAAGACGACGTACTGTTTAACATGTATATGTATCTCGATCCCGCATATACGGGTTCGAGCACTATGTATTCTGTTAAGATAAAAGGTCTTACGGAATACAGAACGCAGACTAAAGATCTTGATGACGCAGGCGGCGCCGATCTTAACTTTCAGTTTGATGCAGACGGACGCTTCGACGCAATAGCTGACTGGATCGACGACGATTCTGCTAAATGGGAAGATCTTAAATATTTCGAATATTATGCGGACGAAAATACAGGCGAAACCGCCAAGGCGGATCAGGTTATCGAGAGCGACATCAATCAGATCCAAAAATTTTATATGGATTCGCTTAACGAAATGTGGATCTCGGTTATCTCTGCGGATATAGAAAAAGAGTATGAAAAGTACAAGGATAAAGACGGTAAATTGATTTTCAGCGAACCGTGGCAGGTATTTCTTTATGCCAACGGTCAGTTTACTTTGGAAGAACACCGCGATACCAACGGAGATATAGACTATTATATTCCGCATAACAATTATCCCGGAAAAAGCCATGAACAGAAAGACCTTGTAAATTACGTTTACAACGGCAAGTTTATGGAGCAGAAGGAAGCAACAAAAGCGTATAAAGAAAACTTGCTTCAGGTCATGTATTCGTATCCGGTCAACGTTTATTTTAACGATTATCTTTTGGCAGACGTTAAATACCGTAAGTTCAAAGACAACATGCAGGTCAAAAACATAAGCGGTATCAAGATCCTCCGCAATCAATCCACTATTCCCGATGCAAACGGCGATATAGTTTTGAAAAACGCCGACGGCAATCCCGAAAGTTTCGACGTATTAAAGATAACAATAAACGGTATAGACCCCAAAGCTATCCAGAACTTCGGCTTTACGGTCGCTCCCGGACATTATTATTCGGATAAAGAAACTTGGCAGAAGGCGATTAACGACAACGACGCCGACGACGAATTTTTCGGCGTGAAATTTTCCGATCCTAATTTTATGGATTCCGTAAGAGTAAAACAGCTGCCGCTCGGCGCCGGTCCGTACCGTGCGTCTACTAACAGAGGCGGCAAAGCAACATCCAAATCGCAGTTTTTCAGAAGTAACATTGTTTATTTCGAAAGCAATCCCAATTTTATGTTGGGTAAGCCTAAAATCAAAAACCTTCGTTATAAGGTTATAAGCAACAGCCAACTGTACAATGCCGTAAAGACCGGAGACGTTCATTACGCTTCGCCGTCCATGAAGTACGAAGAAGTCAACGAGTTGGAAGGCAATAAGGGATTGGGCAAAGCGCAGGCCGATAATTTGGGTTACGGCTACATCGGCGTAAGCGCGCGTTATATCCCCAACATCTATATCCGTAAAGCTATAATGACTTCGTTTGATGCAAGCGAATGTATCAAATATTACGGAAGTTCCGGCGCATCGGTCATTAACAGACCTATGTCCAAGACCTTGACCGATTATTATTTCAATGCAGACGGTTCCGAACCCGAACCTTATTATACCTTTGACGAATCCGATCCGGACGGCAGAAAAAATAAGATTTTGGAATATCTGGAGATGGGCAATTGCGAACAGCGTGGCGGCGTAATGTACGACGATAAAGGCAAACAGCTTAAGTATACGTTTACTATTGCCGGAGACAGCGACGATCACCCTGCGCACGGTATACTGCTCAAATCACAGGAGATACTCAATTCGCTCGGTTTCGATATAACCGTTTCGCACGATTCCACAGCGCTTTCCAAACTTTCGAGCGGCTTGCTTACGGTTTGGGCTGCGGCATGGAGTTCTTCGTCCGACCCCGATATGTACCAAGTCTATCACAAAGATTCTCAGGCTACAAGCACTACGGCATGGGGTTATAAGTATATATTCAGTTCCGCATTCGCTGAACCTACTTACAATACGGCTGTAGGAGCAAAACAATATTCGCAGCAGGATCTTATAAGAGAAATGTCCGAATATATCGATGCCGGACGCGAATTTACCAAAGAAGATATCACACACAGAAAAGAACAGTACGACAACGCGCTCAACTGTTTGATGGATCTTGCCGTCGAATTCCCGACGTATCAGAGAAAAGTCTATTACGTATGGAAGAAGGGCGTTCTTAAGGAAAGCACGATGTTCACAGGCAGCGACGTTACGACATATCAATCGCCGCTGTCCAGGATATGGGAAGTCGAATTGGCATAGTATCGGCATAGCCGTAATATCGGAATAATACCTACAAAGGTTTAATAAATGGTAAAATACATTTTAAAAAGAGTTCTGTACTCTATACTGATATTGTTTTTCGTGTCGCTCGTGCTGTACATGATAATGCGTATGCTGCCTACGGATTACGTGGACAGAAGCTTTCAGTCTCAGCTCGATCAAGGCGTTATAACGAAGGACGATATACAGAGGATAAAGGAATTATACGGTATTGCCGATAATTCGTTCGTCGGTATCATAAAAGGGTACTGGGGCTGGTTTACAAAAGCGCTGCGCGGCGATCTGGGATTGTCGTTCAAGCATCAGATGCCTGTCGGCGAAGTAATTTCCGATCATATGTGGATTTCGTTCGGCATAGCAATGGCTGCATACATATTTCAGTTTTTGATCGCAATTCCGCTCGGCATAAAGGCCGCTACAAACCAATACGGCACTATAGACTATACGACATCGGTTTTAGCCATGATAGGTATATCGTTGCCGTCGTTCTTTTTGGCGTATCTCCTGTTGCGCGTTTTCAGTGTTTCGCTCGGTTGGTTTCCGTTGCAGGGTATAGCCGACGGCGATACGATGGGATTCGATTTTTGGGATATGTTACACCATTTGGTATTGCCTATGGTGACTATAATAATCGGATCTATAGGCGGCCTTATGCGTCATACCCGTACAAACACGCTCGAAGTGCTCAATCAGGATTACATACGTACGGCGCGCGCAAAAGGTCTGTCCGAGCGTAAGGTCGTGTATAAACATGTTTTCCGCAATACAATGGTGCCTATCGTTACGATGACTGCCGGTATCATACCCGGTCTGTTCGGCGGTATGATGATACTCGAAGACGTTTTTGCTATAGACGGTATCGGACGTGTAGCGTATCAGGCTTTGCAGGTGGGCGATATACCGCTCGTTATGGGATATAATATGTTTATTGCTATCCTTTCCGTTTTGGGAACGCTGTTGTCCGATATAACGTATATGTTGGTCGATCCCAGAATCAAGATTTCCAAATAGGCGGACAATCATACAAATGGCTAAAAAGAAACAGGAAAATTTAAATAGCAATAAGGAGCTGATCGCGGAAATTTCGACGGCAAATAACGATGCCGCGGAAAAAGCGGATACGCCTGTCGTTTCGGAGTCTATGCCGCAAAATGCCGATATAGGCGTTTCTGAAGTGTCCGAAATCAAGTCGAACATAGAAGATAAAACGCTGGATGTCGACTGCACCGTCGACACTTCTTCCGATAAAGGCTCGGATAAGACCGAAAAGACGCAAAATGCGGAAATAGCGCTTGCCGACAGAGTACGCATAGTTTCGCCGATGAAGCTGGTTATAAAGCGCTTTTTCAGATCGCGTCTGTCGGTTATCGGGCTTGTGTTGTTTTTGTCGGTCGTAGTATTTTCGTTTTTGGGCCCTGCTTTTATAGGCTGGGACGAGGACGAGATCGACCGTTCTCCGGCGCAGAAGACTACATACAGTTTTGTTTCGTACGAGATCAAGGACGAAGACGGAACTATTTATACATACTACACGGTTACGGCGAGTCGTCCGGACGATCTCAACGTCCATGCGGATGCGTTTACTTACGGCATAAACAAGGACGGGAAACGCGCTTTACACGTGTTGGGTACGGATGTTACCGGTTACGATATTTTTGTGCGTCTAATGTACGGCGGAAGACTTTCGCTTATGTTAAGTTTTCTTGTCGTATTGATATACACGATAATAGGCATAATTCTCGGCGGACTTGCCGGATATTTCGGCGGTTGGGTAGATATGGCGGTTATGCGTATAGTCGACGTACTCAACTGTATACCGTCGCTCCCCATAATGTTGATTTTGGGCGCGTTCTTCGACGGGTCCGGCTTCGACGAAGGGCTGCGTGTATATTTTATGATGGGCATACTTACGCTTATGAGCTGGCCGGGTACGGCGCGGCTGGTGCGCGGTCAGATACTGTTCTTGCGCGAACAGGAGTATATGGTTGCGACCGACGCGCTGGGTTTCAGTCCCGGACGAAAGATATTCAAACATTTGGTGCCTAACGTCATGCCGCAGCTGATTGTGTCTATGACGCTCGGTCTGGGCGGTACGATCCTTACCGAAGCTTCGTTAAGCTTCCTTAATCTGGGAGCGCCGTCTACTGTCGCATCGCTCGGCAGAATGGTCAATTCCGCAAAAGATCAGATGATATTGGCAAGCCATGTCCTCGACTGGCTGCCTGCCGGATTGATAATCATACTTGCGGTCGTATCGTTCAACTTTATCGGTGACGGATTGCGCGACGCGCTCGATCCTAAGATGAAGAGGTGATGTATGGCTGAAAAGAAATCTATTGTTACACGCGTCAAAGCCTGGTACCGTCATTTTACGCACAAAGACGATCCGCATTATATTTCCGGCAAAGAGTCGCGTAAGATATCGCGCAACAACCGCAAAACGACTCGTGAATTCGAAAAGAAAAAGCGCAGCAAAGTGGCGGAATGGGATTATTTGTCCGAGATGCGCGATCCTTCCAATATTCTGGAGATCGAAAATCTTCGTACGTATTTCTTTACCGACGCAGGTGTTTCCAAAGCGGTAGACGGAGTATCGTTCGACATACCCAAAAGCTCTATCGTCGGAGTTGTAGGCGAAAGCGGTTGCGGTAAATCGGTAACGTCTCTTTCCGTCATGCAGCTTGTTCAGGCTCCGCAAGGTCAGATAGTCGACGGTTCTATACGGTTCAACACGCAGGATTACAAACTCGGCGAAGATGGCAAGCCCATTCCCGTATGGGAGTACGAAGAGATCGACGGCGAGCGCGTTATCAAAACAACGCAAAAACTCGATAAAAAGGGCAACCCCGTTTTGGATAAAGACGGTAATCCCGTTATGAAAAACGTGCAGGCGCTTGACGGCAACGGTTTTCCGGCGTTCGAAATGGAAGACAAGGTGTTTGACATAGCAAAAATGCCTACGCGTGCAATGCAACGTATTCGCGGCAAAGAGATCGCTATGATCTTCCAGGAACCTATGACAAGCCTTAATCCGCTTTTTACCATAGGAAATCAGCTGGACGAAGTTATATTACTGCATACGCCCGGCGCCGATAAGGAACTCGCAAAAAAGCGTACTCTCGAAATGCTCGGACTTGTCGGTATCGCTATGCCGGATATAGTTTATAAGAGTTATCCGCACGAGCTGTCCGGCGGTATGCGTCAGCGTGTAATGATAGCTATGGCGCTTGCCTGCAATCCGAAGCTTATCGTCGCCGACGAACCTACTACAGCGCTCGATGTTACTATTCAGGCGCAGGTTTTGGATCTTTTGAAAGATATAAAGACCAAGATCAACGGCTCGATAATGATAATCACTCACGACTTGGGCGTAATTGCCGATATGGCGGATTATGTTGTAGTTATGTATGCCGGCAGAGTGATAGAAAAGGGCACTGTCGAAGACATATTCGATACGCCGTTGCATCCTTATACGGTGGGACTGCAAAAGAGTAAGCCGGTCATAAACAAGGATGTCGATTGGCTGTACAGTATAAAGGGACAGGTGCCAAATCCTATCAATATGCCGTCGTACTGTTACTTTAAAGACCGTTGCGACGAATGTAAGGCATGCTGCGACGGCGATTATCCGCCGCTTGTTCAGGTAACGCCTACGCACAGCGTCGCTTGTTATTTGGCGTCCGAAAAAATCGAAGCATTGAATTCCGCGAAAAAAACCGCCGAAGTAAACGAAGCTGCAGACAAAGAGCCTGCTGCGGCAGATACGGTTGCCGAATCCGTACATGTCCGTAAGACATCGGCAAAAAAACGTTCAGTCGCCGCGACAGGATCGAAAGCTGCAAAAGCTCCGACCGAAAAAAACGTTGGAAAGCCTGCGGCGGACAAAAAGCCTGCGGCGGACAAAAAAACTCGATCGGCAAAAAATACCGCGCCGGCGGATAAACAGGCAAGAAATCCGCGCGCAAAGGAGGGTAAATAATGTCGGAAGAGATCAGAGATCAAGTCGAAGCAGTTTCCGATAATACCGTTACGAATGAGCCCGAAAATAAAAGATCCGAATTTATTCTCGAAGTCAAAGATCTTAAAAAGTATTTTTTGACCAAAAAAGAATTAAAACTTGTCAAACTCCCGACGGTAAATACATCGCCTGCGTCTACTGCAATGCAAAATGCGGCGGAATTTGCAGTACCCGATACTGCAGAGGAAACCGCCGAAAATATGCAGCCCTCGGATACCGTAGCGGACGGTGCACAGCGGCTCGAAGATCTTGACGAAAAAACCGGAGATCGGAAAGAAGGGACGCACAATGCGGAACAAAAGTTTACCCGTAAACTTAAATGGGATAAGACTTATGTAAAAGCGGTCAACGGCGTTAGTTTTACAATGCGTCACGGCGAAACGCTGGGAATAGTCGGTGAAAGCGGTTGCGGCAAAAGCACGATGGGCAGGAGCATATTGCGCTTGCACGAGATAACAGACGGCAAGGTCATATTCGAAGGAACGGATATAACTGCGCTTAAACCCGGAGCGTTGCGTAAATTCCGCACTCAAATGCAGATAATATTCCAAGATCCGTACAGCAGTCTGCCGCCGCGCAGCCCAGTTGGCGAGATAATAGGCGAAGCCGTTAAAGTACACAAGATAGTTCCAAAGTCCGAATACCGCGATTACGTCTTGGAAATAATGCGTAAATGC
Source organism: uncultured Christensenella sp. (assembly GCA_910585055.1). Classification (GTDB taxonomy): domain Bacteria; phylum Bacillota; class Clostridia; order Christensenellales; family Pumilibacteraceae; genus Anaerocaecibacter. The sequence goes on from CAJUBY010000012.1 coordinate 27,313, forward strand.
GGCTTGCAGGATTTTTATTTCGATCGATATCCGCATGAGTTTTCGGGCGGACAGCGTCAGCGTATTTGTATTGCGCGCGCGCTTGCGGTAAAACCCAAATTCGTCGTGTGCGACGAGCCTGTTTCGGCTTTGGACGTGTCGATACAGGCGCAGGTAATAAACCTGTTAAAAGAGTTGCAGCGCGATATGAACCTGACATATTTGTTTATATCGCACGATCTAAGTGTAGTACAGCATATTTCGGACAGAGTCGGCGTTATGTATTTGGGAAGCTTTGTCGAGCTGGGCGACGAAAAAAGCATATTCAACGAGCCTATGCATCCGTATACACACGCATTGCTTTCGGCGGTCCCCGTGCCCGATCCGCACCATAAAGGCAACCGTATAATATTGCACGGCGATATACCCAGTCCGGCACATCCGCCGGAAGGTTGTAAATTCCATACGCGCTGTTCGCGTTGCATGGAAATATGCAAACATGTAGAACCTAAATTCAAGGATTACGGCAACGGACATTATTGTGCCTGCCATTTATATCCTCAAGACTGATATGTTTTTCTCCGGTAAAGAAAAAAAGAAAAAGAAATATGCCGACGACGACGGAAGAACGATCATAGATATGAACGTCGACGGTATGCCGTGGTACAACCCCAAAGCGTCGGACAATAAGGTCGCCAAGGAAGATAAGCCTACGCGCCGAGAAACATTCGCTATGATAAGAGCTTGGTTTTCCGTGTATCTGCCGCGCATATTTGCAGTTATCGTAGGTTTCGGCGTAGCCGTCGGTGTTATAGTCTGTTGGCTGAACGGCTGGTTTATAGACTGAATATAACAAAAAACGGAACGGTTGCAATGTATTTTATAGGGAAAAGGCAAGTAATTTATCGATTATTTTTCCTCGCTTTTTAATCGGATTTTTTGATCTGTGTTACGATAAACAGCGATTCGGCGTAGTAGTCATGAAAATAGCGGTAATAAACGGTACCGAAAAACAAGGCGTTACACATCATTTGAAACAGCTTTTTCTACGGAGTTTTCAAAGCGCGGAAGTAGTTGAGTATTATCTGCCAAAAGATTGCCCGTCTTTTTGTGTCGGGTGTACTAATTGCTTTATCAAAGGCGAAAACAACTGTAAAGACTTTGCTTACATAAATGAAATCGAAAAATCACTTCTCGAAGCCGATTTGATAGTTATGACTTCACCGTCATACGCTTTGCATGTTACGGGTGCAATGAAAGCGTTGTTGGATCATTTTGCATATCGCTGGATGTCGCATAGACCTGCGCCCGAAATGTTTGGTAAACGTGCCGTTATAATCACGCAATGTCTTGGGACGGGAGCAAAATCGACAGCCAAAGATATAAAACAAAGTTTATTGTGGTGGGGTATCTCAAAAATAGGTGTGTTTAAATGCGTGCTTATGAGCAATATTATATGGGATAAACTTTCCGATAAGAAGCGCAAACAGCTCACGAACAAAATAAACCGACTTGCTTCTCGATTTGCCGAAATCGATTATGCAAAACCGGCACATACTAAATTTATTACAAAAATCAAATTTCGAATTTGCCGTGTTATTCAGAAAAAATTACGAAAAAACGGTATTGCCGGACTTGACTATGAATATTGGCATGATAACGGTTGGCTCAATAAAAGCCGTCCGTGGAAAAGATGACGCAATTAGTTTCATCGGATAAATTTCATTTATCGTTATTAACGAAAAAATAGCTCGCTATGCTTCGATGTGAAGTTGGCGAGCTTTTTATCAGTCTTTATGCACAAAGAAAGTACCTACGACAAGCTCACATTAATGTTCTGTTTGTGATATTTAATAAGCTCCACTGGTACGACAATAAAGATATGCAGTGCGGTCTATTTGCCGTCGGTGAACATCGCCGTAAGTTCGTCGACGGTATATATTTCCGCACCGTAAATATCCTTTAAATATTTCAAGCCGATGTCGCGGTCTTCTTGTGTGAACGCATCGGTAGCGTCTTTTGCCGCAATAATACCGTAGCCGAGACAGTACGCGTCGGCAGCCGTGTGGCGTACGCACATATGAGTGTGCAGACCCGTCATTATTACGGTGTCGATGTCCAGTTCTTTCAACAACAGATCGAGATCGGTATGAAAAAATCCGCTGTATCTGCGTTTCGGAACAACATAGTCGTCGGAACATAACCCGAGTTGCGGAATTACCTGTGCTCCGTGAGTTCCTGCTATAGCATGTTCGCCCCAAAGCTTAAGTTCGTGGTCGGCGCCTTTTATGTGCGCATCGTTACAGAAGATTACTTTTACGCCGTTTTTACGTGCTGCGTCGAGCAGTTTTGCGGTTTGCGGAACGATGGCGGCGCCTCGGTCGCATTTTAGTTTGCCGGTTATAAAATCGTTAAGCATATCGACGACCAATATCGCTGTTTTCTTATTATCCATTATCGGCTCCCGTTAGTGTAGTTAGTATTTTATGTCCGCAGGCGGATCCGGTGTGCTGTGGTACGTAAAACATTTTTGCGAAAATGATTAAAATTATTATACATAGATACTTTGCTTTTGTAAAGAATATGAAGCATAAATCATAAGATATTTCAAAAAACTCTTGACAGGGTCGATAACGCAGTGTAAAATATAGTAAGGAAGAAACTGATAATGAAAAAAACAAGATACCGAAAGTCAGCCGAAAAAATATATAAACGTGATAAAAAGCTTGTCGACACAATACTCGACGATCGGAGCGATCTTACCGAAAAAGAAAAGAAGAAGCGTAAACGTGCCGTAAAAAAGACAAAGGTGCTATTCCGCGCTATAGATATTTTGTTTCGTTTGGCGCAGAATTCATGTCCGTTTATCAATAAAGATAATATAAACGATATCGATTGCGAACAGAATATCGTGTATGACGAAGCCTTGCCCGAAATCTGTAAGTTGGATTTTTACAGGTTTAAATCGCAGGAAAAATTGCCTGCTGTAATATTGATACACGGCGGAGGTTTTACTGCCGGCGATAAAAAATACAGGAAAGGCAGGGCACAGTTTTTTGCGCTCAACGGTTTTGCCGTTTTCTGTATCAATTACGGTCTTGCACCCGATTACATTTATCCCGAACCGTTAAAGCATATAGTATCGGCGGCGAATTACATTTACGGAAATGCCGAAGAATTCAATATAGATACGGATAAAATACTGGTGGACGGCGACAGTTCGGGCGCATATTACGCGTCGATGCTTGCGGCGTTCAACTGTTCGGAAAAGCTCAAGCAGGTGTTCGGCTGGGCGCCCGGATTCAAGATATTCGGAGCGCTGTTAAATTGCGGCGTTTACGATATAGACACCGTTTTGGAAACGAAGTATCCGTTTAAGATAGAGGACGGGGTGTTATTGAGTCTTGCCGGAGTTCGCTCGGCGGATTTCGATAACTATGAATATAAAGATGTATGTATCCCTATAGATTTTGTAGATGACGGTTATCCTCCCGTATTTTTGGTCTTTTCGGAAAGCGATATATTTTGCGGCGGTCAAGGCGACGTTATGCTCGATAAGCTCAACGAAAAGGGGATATACTGCGAATATTACTGCGCGCACGACGCTATGTCCAACCATTGTTTTTCGCTGACGTGGAACGGTAACGACGCGTCTGCGGCAAACGAGCTGACTATGTCGTTTGCAAAACGCCTTGTCGGAGATAAAATCAAATTGTAACGTCAACTTGTCCGTTTTCTGTTGACTATCGGTAATTTTAAGTTTATAATGATTGTGTGAAAGAGAAATTCCGCAAAGCCGTCGAAAGTAAATTCGGTATCGGCGCAGATAAATTTTGCAATTCGGTATGGTATATTATTGCATACGGGATCACGGGAATAATTAGCCATTCGTGCGATATTCCGGTGTTCGGCGCTGCTGTATTGACGGTATTGTTTGCATCGGCATTGATATTTTGTAAAAATTCTTTTACGACATTGCCGTTTTTTATGATGTGTTCTTTTGTGCTTTCGGTGGATACCAAACCCAATACCGGGTACTTCAACACGCCGTTGCGAATAACGGTTTTATGCTTTTTGCTTGCCGTGTTGTTGGCCGCGGTCGTATTCCACCTTTTGTATTACGGAAAGTGGCGTTTGATTTTCAAAAAGGCGTATCTGACGTCTTCCATGGCGATGTTGACGGGCGCGTTGCTTATCGGAGGATTGGGTGCGCCGCTGTTTTCGCCGATGGGCGTCGTTATGTCTTTGGCTGTCGGGGCATGTATGTTTTTGCCTTACAGCTTGCTCGTGAACTGCGGCGAATATCGGGGAAGAAAGACCGTCGAGTATTTTGCTTGGGCTGCAATAGTCGCGGCAGCCGTTATTTTTGCGGCGGTAATAGAACAGTATATAATTCACGATCTCAATTTGGATTATCACCCAAAAAAACTTTTGGAATTCGGACATACCATTTCCAACAGCGCCGCAGTAATTGTTTTGATGGCTATGCCGATGACGTTTTATATGGTGTACGTATATAAATACGGCGTGGTATTTTTGATCGCGTTGGCAATGCAGCTGGTGACGATATTTCTTACATATTCGCGTGCGTCGCTTATTATTGCCGTCGGTGGAACGGTCGTAGTTGCCGTCGCTCTGATGTTCAAAAAGAAAAACGGCAGGCTTTTATACTGCATAACCGCAGGGATATTGGCGGTTGCCGTGCTTATCGTGGCGATTAGGTACAGAGGTTATATTTGGGATAAAATCGTCGGACTTTTCGAAGGCGATTTTACGGGCAGCGGCAGGACCAATATATGGAAAGCCGGATTCAACGCATGGCGCGATCACCCTATATTCGGTGTGGGACTGTGGTATTTGCCGCAGATTCAGGCTCCGAAACACATGTATCACTCGTATCATTGTACGCCGCTTACGTATCTGTATTGCGCCGGTATCGTCGGTTTGGTCGCGTATATATTCCACAGATATAAGACCGTGCGAATGTTCTTCGGCGCCGGACCTACGGCTGAAAGAGTGTTTATCGCATTGTCGGTAATTGCGCTTTTATTAAATTCGTTACTCGATATATATATGACCGAACCTTTACATTTGCTGTACTATTCGGTCATGCTTGCGTTGATAGAGTGCGATGTAAAAAAATCGAAATCGACAAATGTGTCGGTTACGGCTACGGAGAGCAATGCGTCGGGTCAGGTTAAGAACGGAATAACTTTATCCGACGTAGGTAACGATATAATAACGGAAGGTGACGATAATGAGTTGCAATCATAACTGCGATACTTGCGGCGAAAAATGCGATACGCCGCAGACGGAACAACCGCACGAACTTTCGCGTATAAAACGTGTCATCGCCGTCGTAAGCGGTAAGGGCGGTGTGGGAAAATCGTCCGTAACGGCTATGTTAGCCGCTGCAATGAATAAAAAGGGTTACAAATGCGCAGTGCTGGACGCCGATATTACAGGTGCGTCTATACCTAAAATGTTTGGGTTATCGGGCGGTATAGCAAGCGATGCGGCGGGAATGTATCCGGCGGAAACACCGTCGGGCATAAAAGTGATCTCGTCTAATTTGATGTTGGAAAACGAAAGCGATCCGGTCGTATGGCGCGGACCTATGATCGCCGGGCTTGTCAAACAGTTTTGGACCGACGTGATATGGGGCGATATCGATTATATGTTTATCGACTGTCCTCCCGGTACCGGCGATGTGCCGCTAACTGTTTTTCAGTCGATCAAAGTAGACGGTATCGTCGTTGTGGCTACGCCGCAGGAGCTTGTTTCGATGATAGTCGAAAAGGCAGTAAACATGGCAAATATGATGAAAATACCTGTTATCGGTATTATCGAAAATATGAGTTGGGTGGTTTGCCCCGATTGCGGAAAGATCATAAAAGTATTCGGTACAAGTAAAGCGCTGGGCGAAGCGGCGTGTAAATTCGGATTGCCGGTGCTTGCCGAGATCCCTTACACCGCAGAAATAGTCGCCGCAGCCGACGGCGGTAAAATGGATACGGAAATTTTCGAGTATACGGAAGCCGCGGCGGATATTATCGAAAGCGGCTTGTCGGTCCGATAAGCCATTGGGAGTACAGTCGTGACAGAAACCGAAAAAATGCTTGCCGGCAAAATTTACGATCCTTCGGATCCCGAACTTGCTTTATTGAGACGCCGTGCGCATAAGCTTTGTAAAATGTACAACGATACATTTGAAGACGATACGGAAAAACGCGCGGAATTACTTGACGGATTACTGCCCGAAAAGGGCGACGGCGTGTATTTGCAGGGTCCGATATATTTCGATTACGGTAAATTTACCAAGCTCGGAAAAAATTTTTATGCAAATTTCAACTTTACGGTCCTCGACGTTTGTCCCGTGACGTTCGGCGACGATGTGTTTGTCGGTCCCAACGTTTCCGTTCTTACACCTAAGCATCCGCTGTACTACGTCGACAGAAATATATATCGAGCAGAAAACGGACGAACTACGGATAAAGAATACGGTGCGCCTATAACGGTGGGCAGCAATTGCTGGATCGCCGGAAACGTTACGATCCTTGCCGGGGCAAGAATAGGAAACGGTTGCGTTATCGGCGGAGGCTCGGTAGTTACGGGCGTTATTCCGGATGACAGCTTAGCGTACGGCGTGCCTTGTCGAGTCGTGCGGAGGATAACCGAGTCAGACAGGCTTAAATATAAGAAAGAGCTGTTTTGACGGTTCGGAAGGTAATCGCAAAAAGCGCTTCATTCGCTTGCGGTATTTTGCGCTTTTGTGTATAATGTAAAAAACTTTACGCCGTTATACGGCGGAACGTAAAAATAAAAAAACGGAGAATCATAATGGTTACTGTGACCGATGACATCAAGTATGTGGGAGTCAACGATAAAACGATCGATCTGTTCGAAGGACAATATGTTGTTCCGAACGGCGTGTCCTATAATTCTTATGTCGTGATCGACGAAAAAATAGCGGTAATGGACACCGTTGATAAGCGCAAGACCGACGAATGGCTGGATAATGTGGCCCCC
>CAJUBY010000012.1:34330-42319 GCA_910585055.1 uncultured Christensenella sp.
AATGTGGAGATCGCATTGTCGCGCAGGATCCCCGACTATCTTATAATATCTCATATGGAACCCGATCACTCGGCAAGCATAAGTGCTTTTATGAAAAAGTACCCGTCTGTGATAGCGGTCGGCAATGAAAAAACTTTTCAGATCGCGGAACGGTTTTTCGGCGGAATATTCAAAAATAAGCTGGTGGTAAAGGACGGCGACGAGTTGACGCTCGGCAAGCATACATTTAAGTTTGTCTTTGCGCCGATGGTGCATTGGCCCGAAGTTATATTTACCTATGATATAAAAGACAAAGTCCTGTTTTCCGCCGACGCGTTCGGCAAATTCGGCGCGCTCGATACTGATGAGGATTGGACTTGCGAGGCGCGCAGGTATTATATAAACATAGTCGGCAAGTACGGTGCGACGGTGCAAAGCGTGCTGAAAAAGGTGGCGCCTTTGGACGTTGAGATAGTATGTCCGCTACACGGTCCCGTATTATCCGAAAATCTCGGTTACTATTTGGGCAAATACAATATTTGGAGTTCTTATATGCCCGAAGATAAAGGCGTGTTTATCGCTTATGCGTCTATCTACGGTCATACTCGGGAAGCTGCCGAAAAGCTGGCTGCGGCGCTGAAACAAAAAGGCGAGCGTGTATCGATAGCCGATCTTACGCGTTGCGATATGGCGGAGGCTGTAGAAGACGCGTTCCGTTACGACAGGCTTGTAGTCGCATCGGTAACGTACGACGGCGGGCTGTTTCCCGTAACGGAAATGTTTATAAACAGACTTAAGAGCAAGAATTATCAAGGTCGAAAAGTCGCGTTTATAGAAAACGGAAGCTGGGCGCCGGTATCTGCGAAGTTGATGCGCGCGCAGTTCGAAACTATGAAGCAGATAACTTTTGCCGAGAACTCCGTTACCGTGCCGTCTGCGGTAAACGAAAATACCGAAGCGGCGATTTCCGCGCTCGCTGCCGAATTGATAGGTTGATAACAGCGGTATTATTGCCGTTTTCGAATATTTTGGTGGAACATGATCCTGTGCGTCGGTGAAATACTTGCCGATATGATAGGTACCGATACCGAACAAGGCAAGGCATATGTACGTAAAGCCGGCGGCGCGCCGTTCAATGTTGCGTGCGCGGCGAAAAAGCTGGGCGCGGATACTGCGTTTTACGGCAGTGTCGGCGACGACGTTATAGGCAGATTTCTTATAAAGACCGCAAGATCGTTAGGTTTGGGCGGTGAAATTTCGAAGCTCGGTTCGGCATGCACTACATTGGCATTTACGGAACTGGACGAAAACGGCGAGCGTTCTTTCGGTTTTTACAGGAACGGCACAGCGGATATACTGATGCCGTTTATAAGCGACGACGTGCTGCGCGGAGCCGATACCGTGCATGTGGGGTCGTTGATGCTGTCGCAAAAGATCGGTACGGATTATGCCTGCGATATAATCTCTCGCGCGAAAGCGTTGGGTAAGACCGTAAGTTTCGACGTGAATTTCCGTTCGGATATTTTTACGGATACAAACAGTGCGGTCGAGATTTTCAAATCGGTTGCGGAACTAGTCGATATAATAAAATTCTCCGAAGATGAAGTGAGTATTTTTACGGATAGATATATCTGCGAAATGCTGTCCGAAAAACTGGTTTGTATAAGCTTGGGCGCGTCCGGAAGCGAATGGCGCTATTGCGGAAGAAGAGGAAAAGTCGGAACCGTTAAGGTCGACCAGATCGATACTACAGGTGCAGGCGATGTTTTTTTCGCAGGCGTACTTACAAAGCTCGACGGAAAAAATATAAAAGATCTTACCGACGACATGATATCGGACGCTTTGAGATTCGGTAACATATGCGGCGCACTGAACACTATGTCGTACGGTGCGGTCGACGGGTCGCCGGACAAAGAAACGGCGGAACGTATGTTCGATCGGGTCGGAAAATCTGCGGAATTATAAATATAGATCGGAGGCTTTATTTATGTCTGATAAAGATCTGCGTCCTTTGTTCCATATTACGGGCGGCAACGGCTGGATAAACGATCCCAACGGATTGATTTATTACCGCGGAAGATACCATGTGTTTTTTCAATACAATCCGAATGATATAAAATGGGGTAATATCTGTTGGGGGCATGTTGTAAGCGACGATCTTACACATTGGGAGAAAATGCCGATCGCACTTGTTCCCGATAAAGATTACGACAAAGACGGGTGCTTTTCGGGCAGTGCTATAGAATGGGATAACAGGCTGTGGCTGATTTATACCGGTTATACGGTGAATAACGGCGGTCAAACGTCAAGACAGATACAATGTCTTGCAAGCAGTGCCGACGGCATAAGCTTCGAAAAGCACGGCGTCGTGATCGATTCCTACGGGCTTCCTGACGGTTATATGCCGTGCGATTTCAGAGATCCGAAGATCTTTTTACACTGTGGTAGGCTGTATTGCGTGATTGCCGCACGCAAAGCGGACGGTCGGGGGCATATCCTTTTATACCGATCGGACGATATGTTTAAATGGGAATTTATCGGCGATCTGTTCGGCAGGGACTGCGACGGCTTGATGATCGAATGCCCCGATTACAGGGAAGAGGGTATTTTGCTGTTCAGCAAACTGGTACAGCAAACAGAAAACGGTTGTATGGACGATTACCATACTGTTCGCATGTGTACAGGTACTCTCGATCTTATGACCGGAAGATTCGACGCTACCGGTGAAGCGCCGTGCGATTACGGTTTCGACTTTTATGCGCCGCAGACGTTTTCGGGTGCAAATATATTGATAGGCTGGATGAGTATGTGGAGTCGCAGTGTGCTTAATGAGCGTTACGGCTTTTGCGGAATGCTTACTGTGCCGCGTAAAATATATATCGAAAACGGCAGCATATTACAAGAACCGATAGTTTCCGCCGTAGATGTCGTGCGAACGGAAGTAAAGAATAGTTTTACCGACAGGGCAAAGATCGGTGTTATAGATATCGAACTGAAAAATCCCGAAAAATTTATTCTGTCGTTGCGTAAAAAGGAAAATATTACGACCGATTTTATTCTTGACGGAAGTGAATGGATATTGGATAAACGTAGGTCGGGTGAAGTATTCCCTGATAACGGTAAAGAAACCGATTCCGGAGCGGTTGTAAGGCGCATGCCGTCGGACTCGTCCGAAAATAAACGGATCGCCGTAGTAATGGACGAATTTTCGATCGAAATTTTCGTAAACGGCAAATCGCTTACGTCGACGCTGTTTACCGACGAAGACGCCGACGGGATAGAGCTTGTCGTAAAAGCCGACAGTTGTATCTATACTCGTTCCGAAATAGTGTAAAATAGAATATTATCCAAAACAAAAACCGCCCATATGGGGCGGCTTTTGTTTTTGGTACACCCTCGGAGACTCGAACTCCGGACCCACTGATTAAGAGTCAGTTGCTCTACCAACTGAGCTAAGGATGCTTATCAACATAAATATATTAACACAAGGTATTTATTTTGTCAAGGATTTTTTGCCTGTTGTATAAAAATCGGATCGGTATTTTTACTGCCTATGACGCTGTAAAAAATTTTAAAAATCATTGATAAAACAGCATAAATTTTGTTGACAAAACTTTACGAATATAGTATAGTAATAAAGCTGTTGTGTAGGTTATGGACCTTTAGCTCAGTTGGTTAGAGCAACCGGCTCATAACCGGTTTGTCCGGGGTTCAAGTCCCTGAAGGTCCACCATAGTGGCCCGGTAGTACAGATGGTTAGTACGCCAGCCTGTCACGCTGGAGGTCGAGGGTTCAAGTCCCTTCCGGGTCGCCAAAACTTGCCTCGGTAGCTCAGTCGGTAGAGCAAGGGACTGAAAATCCCTGTGTCGGTGGTTCGATTCCGCCCCGAGGCACCACAACCTACTCACTGAGCGCCGAAGTAGCTCAATCGGTAGAGCAACTGACTTGTAATCAGTAGGTTGCGGGTTCAAGTCCCATCTTCGGCTCCAAAACGCCTTAATTGCCGTAAAGTGATTACGGCGTTTTTTTATGCGTAAACAGACATGCGAAAGACCGCCGCTATACATTGATCCGTTTAACATGCGGTATACAATACACATTGATCCGATTTAATAATCGGTTTTATTACTGTCAAACACTCGATCATGGATAAAGAAAAAATAATAAGAAAAGCCAAGCACGACGGGGTTCCGCCGCTAATAGACGAAAATTGCGACACGCTTATACTCGGATCTATTTTATCGCCGAAATCGGAACAGGCGGCATTTTATTATGCGCATCCGCAAAACAGATTTTGGACTGTTATTTCTGCGGTTTTCGGCAGCGTGCCGTGTGCGGATACGGAAGGGCGTAAAGCGCTGGCGCTAAATAACCGTATAGCGCTTTGGGATGTGATCGAGAGCTGCGATATGATAGGAGCGTCAGACAATACTATAGCCGATCCCGTTTACAACGATATAAACGGACTGCTGAAAAATTATAAGCGTATAACGCGTATATTCACAACCGGCGGTAAAGCTCACGAATTGCTTACGGACTATAACCGAAAAATAAATAACGCAGTAATAGCCGAAGCCGTACGGCTGCCGTCCACAAGTCCGCAGAATTGCCGGGTCAAATTCGATGAGCTGGTAAAAGCATACTCGGTCATAAACAGGGAAAAACGGATTTGAAAGGCTGTGTTTTATTGTGTGTGATTTCGGTTGACAAATATCCGCATAATCGGGTATAATCGCTTTATGAATCAACCTAAAGAGATAGCCGATAATTATATCGGTGCGGCAAAAGGTAAAACTTCGCAGGTCTGGTATAAGATACTTATACTTGCAGTGCTTGCCGGAGCGTTTATCGCGCTCGGTGGAGCTTTTGCGACGTCTGCAGGATCGTATTTTTCGGGTCCCGGTTCCGCGTTGGTAAAGGGCGCGGTCTTTCCGCTGGGGCTTATACTTGTGGTTCTTTGCGGCGCGGAGCTGTTTACCGGCAACTGTTTGTTAATAGCGCCGTTGCTTAACAAAGACGTCAAGATCACGGGCGTGCTGAAAAATTGGGGAACGGCGTACATAGGCAATTTTATCGGAGCCGTTTTTGTTGCCGTATTTGTCGTTTTCGGACATATTTACGGCGGAACTTCTGCTATAACTTCGGCGGGAATGGCTTGTATCAATACGGCAGCCGCCAAATGCAATGCGGGATTTTGGGATACGTTTCTCCGAGCGATACCTTGTAATATGCTTGTGTGTCTTGCTGTGTGGGCGGCTATGGCAAGCAGAAATGCCGCCGGCAAGATACTCGCCGTATATATGCCCGTATTTGCTTTTGTGGTATGCGGATTCGAGCACAGCATAGCAAACATGTATTACATAACATCCGGGCTCATGACATCCGCACATTACGGTATTCCGGTCTCGGGGCTTGATTTCGGTAACGGACTGCTCTACAGTTTGATACCGTCTACATTGGGCAATATTATAGGCGGAAGTTTGATTGCGCTCGCGTATTTCGCGGTGTACTTCAAATCCAAAGAATCACGCTTATAACAATAAAAATATTACGGTGAAAAAATGGTTAAAATTTTGGTGGATTCCGCATCGGATATAGATAAACGGGAAGCCGAAAATTTGGGCGTGGACCTTATCCCCATGCCTGTGCGTTTCGGCGATAGAGAGTATTCCGACGGCGTGGATCTGGGCAGGAGAGAATTTTTCGAGAAATTGATAGAAAGCGACGAACTGCCGCAGACGAGTCAGATAAACGAAAACATGTTTGAAGAACGTTTTTCCGTGATGTTGGAAAACTGCGACGAAGTGGTTGCTATAGTTATTTCGTCCAAGCTTTCCGGAACATACGGGTGCGCGTGCCGAGCTGCGGAAAATTTCGGTGGCAGAGTACAGGTCGTTGACAGTCTAAACGCAAGCGCAGGTGAAAGGCTGTTGTGTATGTATGCTTTGCGGGTTGCCGAAAAAAACAGTATGACGGCAAAACAGATAGCGGACGAACTGAACGAAAAGAAAACGCAGATCAGATTTTTAGCGTTGTTGGGCACTCTCGAATATTTGAAAAAAGGCGGAAGGATCTCGTCAGCTGCGGCATTCGCAGGCGAGCTTTTTTCGATAAAGCCGGTCATTTCCATAACCGACGGCGAAGTAAAGCTGGTAGGCAAGGCTATGGGATCGAAGCGCGGAGGCAATCTTTTGACTCAGTTCATAGACAAGTACGGCGTTGATTTCGGTATGCCGGTCGCGCTTGTGTATTCAGGTCTGTCCGATGAGCTTTTATCGAAATATATCGACGACAGCAAGCGGCTTTGGGAGGGTAAGATCGCGGAGCTTCCGAAGTTTTTGATAGGCAGCGCCATAGGTTCGCATATCGGACCGGGCGCTATAGGCGTGGCGTTTTTTGCAAAGTGATCTCGGTTCTGCTGTATTCGGAAAGCTCGACGCGGATATTTTCCGCGTCGGCTTTTATGTATATGGCAATACATATAAGATAACCGTACAGATATAATAAATATTTTATATTAAAGCGCGCTATAGGTTCGGACTCGTTTATACGGTTGACATTGCAAGCGGATTTTGACATAATCAATCGGAAATGTATCAAAGCGGTAAATTATGTTTGGGTTGCTGATAGCTGTTATTTATATCAGTTTTATAAGTTTGGGATTACCGGATTCGCTTTTGGGTGCGGCATGGCCGACAATGCGGACAGAAATGAACGCACCCATTTCCTATGCCGGTATAATATCTATGATAATCTGTTTCGGGACTATCGTATCCAGCCTTATGAGCGACCGCATTACTAAAAAGATAGGCACGGGTATGATGACCGTATTAAGCGTAGTAACGACGGCTGCCGCGTTATTCTGTTTTTCGGTAAGCGACGAACTGTGGATGCTGTTTGTGTTTGCCGTGCCGTACGGTCTGGGCGCCGGCGGTGTGGATGCTGCGCTTAACAATTACGTCGCGTTACATCTTAAAAGCCGTCACATGAGCTGGCTTCATTGCATGTGGGGCGTCGGCGCTGCGGTAAGTCCGTATATTATGGGTCACGCTTTGACTGTCGGCAACGGTTGGCAGCAGGGATATTTGACGGTGGCTGTCGTGCAGATCGTTCTGGCAGTGTGTATTTTTATCAGTTTGCCGTTGTGGAAAAAGGACGGCAAAACAGCGATCAAAATCGGCGACTGCGGCACGGAACAGCCGGAGTGTGTCGGCAGACCCAAACCGCTGTCGGCAAAGGAGATAGTTAAGATCCCGGGCGCTGTCCCGTGTTTTATTTGTTTTTTATGCTATTGCGCATTCGAGCAGACGACTATGTTGTGGGCTAGCAGTTATATGATCCACCATAACGGTATCGGTACCGATACCGCAGCTCAATTTGCCAGTTTGTTTTTTATAGGTATTACGACGGGACGCGCCGTAAACGGTTTTCTTACTTTTAAATTTTCCGATAGAACGCTTATCCGTATCGGTCAGTGCATAATTCTTATCGGTACGCTTTTTATCATTATCCCTAACGTTAATATTCCGACGTATATCGGGTTTACCGTGATAGGGTTGGGCTGTGCACCTATATATCCTTGTATAATCCATTCCACGCCCGATATGTTCGGAGCGGAGAGAGCGCAGGCGCTTATCGGAGTGCAAATGGCTAGCGCGTATGTGGGATCCTGTTTTGCGCCAATGCTGTACGGATTGCTTGCCGACAGGGTAAGTCAATCGCTGTTGCCTTATTTTATACTGGTGTTTTTGGCCTTGATGTCGCTGACATACTGTATTGTTATTAGAAAGACAAAAGTCGTACGGTCGTAAATAATCTTGATTTTACGAAAAAAATATGTTATAATATGATTTAGCTGTCGGCTAGGAGTTGATCACATGCAAACCGAAGAATTTATTGCGTTTCTTTCTCAAAACGGATACGGTCCGAAACGGAACGGCAATAATTATGTTTTGAAAATAAATAATAATACTATAACTATCGATATAAAAGAAAATAAGTATGCCGTAG
>CAJUBY010000012.1:42329-44584 GCA_910585055.1 uncultured Christensenella sp.
ATATGCGGATAACGGACCTGACAAAAGAAGAAAATTTTTGCGTCGTTATGCTGCTTATAAAGCTGTTTAAAAAAGGCTACGCGGCTAAAACCATATCGTTGGAAAAACAGTGGCAGCTCGGACACGAAAGTAGCGGATATCTCGACGTAATGCTGACCGATCCGGACAGCAACAGTATTTATATGATAGAAGTAAAGAGAGCGGATTATCTGTCGTCTTATGTAAACATCGGTAACGAAAAAAAATTAAAACAGGCTTTTTCTTATGCAATACAGGAAAAAACCACTAAAATAGTGTCGTTTTATTCGTATGATTTTCGCGAGAAAAAAGATTATTTTTATAATGTTTTTACAGATCAATTATTGCAGGACTCGAAGAATACGGACGATTTTTTCGAACGATGGAACAAGGTATTCGACCGTTCGGATTACATAGTTAACAATCCGATATTCAATATTAAACGCTCCGTAAAAACATACGAAAATCTTTATAACATCGAAAACGAAGATACCAAAGTATTATACGGTCAGTTTTTAACGATATTGCGGCTGCATTCGATATCCGATAAGCCGAATGCCTTTATGAAAATGATCAATCTGCTGTTGGCTAAAATAAGCGATGAGATATCATACAATAAAGTTTTTCGGGTGGAGGATAAGCATGGCAACGTTCACGAATATAACGGCGTTAAGTTTCAGTATATAGTCGAAACGGACACGCCTAAAACCTTTATAAAAAGAATAAACGAACTGTACAAATACGGAATGCGCGAGTATTTGCATAAAACTGTCATAGATTATTCCGACGAAGAAATAGAAGCTGTCAACGGCGGTCCCGTTAAGAAGGAACTGTCGGAGATCATCGACGATCTCAGATCGAAAAACAGCAATAACTTTTCTTTTATCGAAGTATACGACGATTCGACGTTTGTACAGAATTTCGAAGTTTTGCGCGACATTGTGGAACTGTTGCAAAACTACAGGTTCAAATACGATACCAAGCATCCGTTTTTGGGTGATTTTTTCGAAGCGTTGCTTAATACCAGCTTAAAACAAGAAGCCGGTCAGTTTTTCACGCCGTATCCTATTACGGAATTTATGGTAAACGCTTTGCCGTATAAGCAGTTTATCGATAATAAGTTGCAATCTCACGAAGTGGATTTTATACCGAAAGTGATCGACTACGCATGCGGCGCCGGGCATTTTTTGATAAGCTCAATGTCCAGACTTCAAAATTTGATTCATAATATTCCGGATGAATACGACGATCTCACGCCCAGTCAGAAGGTCAGGGTAAACAGGTATATAAGCGAACCGTATTCATGGGTCAACAATAATAATGTGGTTGGGATCGACAAAGATTACCGTCTTGCGAAAACGACTAAAATTTCCACGTTTTTAAACGGCGCCGAAAACGCAGAGATAATAACCGGCGACGGGATAAATAAATTCGATTGTACCGAATACAGCGGTACTGTATTGTATTCGCAAAAAAAGAAAAACGAAAAGTTTGATTTTCTTATCGCAAATCCGCCGTTTTCAATAGACGGGTTTATGAGAAATTTCGCAAAAAACGGTATCGACAATAAATCAAATGATTTTTCATTGCTGAAGAGTTACAATACTTCCGACTCGGCTATAGAAAAGTATTTTGTGGAACGAGCCGAACAGTTGGTCGTTAAGGACGGGTATATCGCCATAATATTACCGCAATCCGTTTTGTCCAATTGCAAATACGAAGATCTGCGTCGGTTCATATTATCAAATTTCAGGATATACGGTCTGCTGCTTACTTCCGACATAACGTTTTCGGGAACGACTACAAGCCCTGTCGTGCTGTTCATGCAGAAAATAAAGATCGAAAATCCCGATTACGATATAATGTTGATGTGTTCTCCCAAATACTTGACGCCTACTGCAAGTAAACTCAAAGAGAAAGAAGTGGGATTTTTGGGCTACGAGTTCAGCAGCAACAGAATGAAGTCCGGAATAAGTATCAAGACCGAGTCGGTACTCAAGTCGATATTGCCTTATATCCAAAAATTTATTTTGGGCGAGGATACGTTTATCGACGAAGCGTTATCCGATTATGTATTCGTTAAAAATATAAACGATATACTTTTGAACAAAGGCAACAATTACGTAGGTGACATTTATCCGAAATATACGAATGTGTCGGGCGTTCCGTTAAAAGAATACTGTGAGCTTAATATAAGGACGGAAAGCGACTTCGAAGTCCTGCCGAAAAAATACGTT
>CAJUBY010000012.1:44594-49700 GCA_910585055.1 uncultured Christensenella sp.
GATCTTTTTGTCGGTAAACTCGGTAAGGGGCACAAGCAGCAAAAAACCAACAGGTTTTGTAAAGCCGGGGATATTTTGCTTTCCGGTTTGTGTCCGTCGAAGGATCACGTGGTTATTTCCGACGGGGAATATATGGTTTCTCCGGCCATACACGTGCTGTCCGAGTTCGATTCGGAAAAGACGAGAGACTTCGTGTACGACAGGTTGCGTGACGATTCGGTACTGAAACAGATGAATTCTCTATTGGACGGATTTAAAATAACATACGCAAAGATAAGCGACGGAAACCTAATGAACAACGTAAAAATTTAGTTGAGTTAGTATATATAAAGGAGCAGAGTATGATTTATAAGCAATTCGGAGACATCAAGCTGTCCGCATTGGGGTTCGGGTGTATGCGGTTGCCTGTAAAAAACGGGATCAATTCCGAAATAGACGAAGACGCAGCACGTGAAATGATAGGGCGCGCTATGCGAGACGGTGTCAATTATTACGACACGGCGTGGGGATACCACGACGGACAGTCCGAAACGGTTGTGGGCAAGTTGCTGGCGGAATACCCCAGGGACAGCTTTTATCTGGCAAGCAAGTTTCCCGGTTACGATCTGTCCAATATGGATAAAGTCGAATCTATATTCGAAGCACAGCTTAAAAAATGCAGAGTGGAATATTTCGATTTCTATTTGTTCCATAACGTCTGCGAAATGAATGTAGACGCCTATCTGGATGAAAAGTACGGGATATTCGAATATCTGACAAAACAGAAAAAACTCGGCAGGATAAAACATCTCGGTTTTTCGGGACACGGCGAGATGCCGGTGTTAAAGCGTTTTCTCGAAAAATACGGAGAATATATGGAATTCGGTCAGCTTCAGATAAATTATCTCGATTGGTCGTTCCAAAACGCCAAAGAAAAGGTAAAATTGCTTACCGATTACGGTATTCCCGTTTGGGTAATGGAACCGCTGCGCGGCGGTAAGCTTGCAAGCCTTCCTGCGGAACACGAAAAAGTTCTTAAAGAGCTGCGTCCCTACGAAACCGTTCCTGCGTGGGCTTTCCGCTTTTTGCAGAGTATTCCCGAAGTAACGGTTATCCTGTCCGGTATGTCCGATATGGACCAGGTCGAAGGTAATCTGCGGACTTTTGCCGAAAATAAACCGCTTTCCCAAAACGAGATGTCCGCACTCTTGCGTGTAGCGGATATAATGACGGGACGGGCGTCGTTGCCTTGTACCGCATGTAAATACTGTACCGCTCATTGCCCTCAAGGATTGGACATACCGGAACTTATAAAATTATATAACGAACACAGATTTACCGGCGGCGGATTTATTGCTCCTATGGTACTTGATTCTTACGACCGGAATAAACGACCCGGTGCGTGTATCGGCTGTAAAAGCTGCGAGAATGTTTGTCCGCAGGGCATAAAAATATCCGATATGATGAAAGACTTTTCAACGAGGCTGAAATGAATTTTATCGATGGGAGGATCGATATGTCGAACTTTGTTATTGCCGAAAGACATTACGGAAAACTCAATATCACCGTCGGATCGTTTATATCGATCTGTCTTATAACTCTTGCCGTTGTTTTGCCGCAGATAGTTCATGCCGCATTCGGCGCGTCGGGCGGAGCCAAATGGATGCCGATGTATATTCCGATTCTCATAGGCGGCTGTCTGCTCGGGATCAAGTGGGGGATATGCATAGCCGTCGTTTCGCCGACGGTAAGCTTTTTGATTACTGCCGTGTTCGGCGAACCCATGCCGGCGGCATTCAGACTTCCTTATATGATAGCGGAGCTTGTTGTATTTGCTTGTGTATCCGGTTTGTTCTCCGCGCGTATTGCCGCAGATCGGCGTATGATCGTTCCGGTTGTTTTGCTTGCCGCTTTAGCCGGTAGAATGTCGTTTATTGCCGTAGCGGCGATATTCGACGGGATCTCTCCGCTAACGCTGTCCGATGCGTGGACACAAATTCAGGTGGGATATTCGGGGCTGTTATTACTGTTTGTAACGGTGCCGGCAGCAGTAACTGTTTTGTCTGCATTATACGGTAAATACGGCAGGTGACGTAAGTTGGATGTGGCTCGATTAAAAAGTTTGCTGAGCGACGGCGGATATACTTGTATCGTCTCGAACGGCGACGATATATATCCGAGCGTCGAACGCGGTATTCGTCCGCTTGTCGAACTTATAAGAAGCGGCATTAATCTGAAAGGTTTTTTTGCTGCGGATAAAGTAGTGGGTAAGGCTGCGGCGCTTTTATATGCTTATATGGGAGTTTCGGCTTTGTATGCGTGTGTGGCAAGCGCGGATGCATTAAAGGTATGCGAACGTTACGGTATATCGCTATGTTACGATACTCTTACGGAAAATATAATAAACAGAAAGGGCGACGAGCTTTGTCCGATGGAGCTTGCCGTAGCCGATATCGACGATCCCGAAACAGCTTATGCCGCCGTGGCCGCAAAATCGGCGGAATTAATGTTTGCGGAAACACAAAAGGAACGTCTATAGACGCGTTCCTTTTGTCAAGATATATCATAACCGCCGTCGATCGCATTGCTTACTGTGCGTAACGAAAATTGCTTTTATAGGCAGCAGTCGTCACAACAGCAGTCACAGCAGCCGTAATCGTCGTCGTTACCGTAATACCGACAGCCGCAGCAACCGCAAATACATATGGTCTTAATTTTTCGGTGGGTTCGGAATAAGTCACGTTGCCTCTTAATGTGTCGTGTACGTTATATCGCAGCTCGGCGGAATCGGTAACTGTCGTGACCGTAGACGGACTGTTTATCTGCATGTCGTATTCGATCGTGACGGTAAAAAATTTTTTAATCATTGATATTCAAATGCTATCAGCAGTGTCATATCGAAACTCTAAATTGTCTTAAACGAAAACAGTCGAAATAACGGCTTTTCGGGGCGAAATAGAGGATTAACTTAAAAATAAGCATTTACAATCCAAAATGTTATGCACCCCAAAAGTTGGACAAAACTTTTGGGATGCAGTTCAAAAGGGGCATTTTTACACATAAAAAGACACACGCGACGGAGTTTTATACGCTCCTTTTGCGTGTGTCTTGGTGGAGCGGAAGACGAGATTCGAACTCGCGACCCTAACCTTGGCAAGGTTATGCTCTACCCCTGAGCCACTTCCGCATATATTACAGCGCCGCTATCCATAAGCGAGCATAGTAACTATATCATTTAATGAGTATAGTTGTCAAGCATTTTTCAATAAAAATCTGTATTTGGATAAAAAATGTTTGACAATAAAATTATAATGCGTTATAATGATTTCGTAACACAAGGAGGTGGGTTATGGCTGTCCCCAAACATAAAACATCAAAGCAGCGTACGCATACTCGCGGATCGCAGTGGAAGTTGACTGCGCCTACGTTGGTAGAATGCAAGAATTGCCATCAGCTCGTTCAGTTGCATCGTGTTTGCCCCAGCTGCGGCTATTACGATACCGAACTTAAAATCGAAAAAAAGCAAGGAAACGACTAAAAATTTACCCCGTTAAAGCGGGGTATATTTTTTCGTAAAAGGGTACTATGAAGATAATCGTAGATATAGGCGGATGCGATAATCCGGGTAAAATGATAGGCGGTATCGCAGACGCCGCTTCCGAGTATAAAAATTATACAATGGTCGCGGTAGGCGACGAAAGTTTGATCAGATCGAAGTTGGGCGACAGCATTCCCGATAATTTGACGATCGAACATGCGCCTGATGTTATTACAAACGACGATACTCCGACGCGGGCGATCAGGCAGAAACCGGACTCGTCGCTCGTACGTGCCATAAATATCCTTAACGGGTCGGACGATGCCGTAGGTCTTGTAAGCGGCGGAAGTACGGGCGCGGTGCTTACGGGCGCCACGCTTATGGTGGGGCGTATAAAGGGCGTTCACCGTCCCGTGCTCGCTTCGCTTTTGCCGACGGCTGTCGACGGAAAGCTGGTATGCGTTGCGGACTGCGGAGCCAATGTCGATTCCAAACCCGAGTTTTTGCTACAGTTCGCGGTTATGGCGGATATGTATATGCGTGCGCTTTTCGGTTTGGAAAGACCGCGCGTGGCGTTGCTTTCCGTCGGAACGGAGGAGCATAAAGGCGACGAACGTTCAAAAGCCGCATATGCTCTGCTTAAAGGATCGACGTTGGATTTCGCCGGAAATATGGAAGCGCGCGATGTTCTTACCGGTGAATACGATGTGATAGTCAGCGACGGATTTTCCGGAAATGTGCTTATAAAGTCTGTAGAAGGAACCGCAAAGATGGTAATGGGGCAGCTTAAGCAAGCTATGTTATCTTCGTTCAGATCCAAGATGGGCGCTTTGATGATGAAAAGCTCGCTCAAGTCGCTCAAGACCAAAATGGATTATCATGCTTACGGCGGCGCTGCATTTCTCGGCGTAAAAAAACTTGTCGTAAAAACTCACGGTTCGTCCAACGAGGTATCCACAAAAGCGTCTATAAGAAATATCATAAGGATGCATGAACAAAATATAATAAAAAACATTACGGACGGAATGACGCAAAACGTCGGGACGGAAGATAAAAGTGAATAGATCAGATATGATGACCGTTCAGTCCGTTATCGGATATACGTTTGCCGACACGAAGTTGCTTACGGCGGCGTTTACTCACGCATCTTTCGTAAACGAACATGCGACTGTGGGTAACGAGCGTATAGAGTTTTTGGGCGATTGCGTTCTTAATTTTTTGGTGGGCGAAAAATTGTTTTTCAACGACAGACGGGCTGGCGAGGGCGCCCTGTCTGCCAGACGCGCCGCGTTGGTTTCCAGAATGCCGCTTGCGCGTATCGTCGATGAGTTGGGTTTTATTGAGTATTTGCAAGTCGGCGCCGGTGTGGATAAATCGGAGTTCAGCGATAAAGCAAGGTCGGATCTGTTCGAGGCGCTTTTGGGTGCGGTTTACATCGACGGCGGTATGGACGCATGCAGGACAGTGCTCGACAACATATATTACTGTAATGTCGAACCCGAGCACGATTATAAAACGGCATTACAGGAATATGCGACTTCATACGGATTGAAACTTGTATACGTTACCGAAAAAACAGTCGACGGATT
>CAJUBY010000013.1:0-34841 GCA_910585055.1 uncultured Christensenella sp.
CAAGATGGTTCTCGGCGGCGTTATAAAAAATCTCGACGAATATCATAAGGATGCCATTATAACGGCGGAAGTCGCCGGTTTCGACGGAGATATGACGCTTATAATCCGTAATTTCTCCGGGTATAACGTCGGCGATAAGATCAAGTTTGCGGTCAACCCGTTTGCGGTTACGGTCGGTGAATACGAGACGTTTGCCGCTGCGGTCAAAAAGGAAGAAGCTCAAGCCGAAGGCGAGATCCGTTTTAAAGAGTTGACGCAAGCGCGCGAAAAGGAAAAGGCTTTGGAAGCCGCGTCGGCTAAAACAACGGTAAAAGCGCAGAAAGAACAGGCTGCGACCGAAACCGTTGCGGAAGAAAAACCGGCCGCAAAGAAGACAGCATCCAAATCGGCAACGGAAAAGAAACCTGCGGCAAAAAAGACGACTTCGGCAGTAAAACGTCCCACGGCGAAAAAGAAATGATGCACAAATAAATATCTTATATGATACAAAAGGAAGAGCGGTTGCCGCTCTTCTTTTTGTATGCTCGAATTAATGATATTTTAGTAACAGCCTAATATGTATAACAATAAAAAACCGCCGTATCAAGTACAGCGGAGAAACGGTAAAGGAAAAAAGACTATTTCTTTTTGATTTCGTAACCGTCTTTGCCGTCGGATACGACATAGCCCATTTTATCGATCTGCGCGCGAAGCGCGTCGGAAGCCGCCCAATCTTTTGCTTTGCGCGCTTCCAGGCGTTTGTCTGCCAACTGTTTTACTTCGTCGGGAATATCGCTGTCGGCTGTTTTCGGCGGAACACAAAGATCCAGTCCGAACAGGGCGTCGAGCTCTGCGGCTGCGTCGTAGATCTCGCGGCAAGCCGGCAGCTTTGCCATTGTCCACATTTCGCCGAGAGCGAGCGGATAGTTTAGATCGTCGTATACTGCGGCAATAGCCGATCCTTTAAGCTCCGCGATCTTTTGCGCAACGGCATTATCCGCATTCGGCGCGGTCTTGCATGACGACAGTATTCCGCGCAGTCTGCCGTAAGCCGTTGCCGCTCCCGACATACCGTCGAATGTAAAATTCAGCTTGTTACGGTAATGGGTATTCATACAGAAATATCTGAAGGCGAGCGGTGAATATCCGCGTGAGATAAGATCGTCGACTGTGTATACATTACCGAGCGATTTACTCATTTTGCCGCCGTCCACCAACATAAATTCGCCGTGCATCCACGTATTTACGACACGGTGCCCTTCGAGCGCTTCCGATTGTGCTATTTCGTTTTCGTGATGGATGGGAATATGATCGACACCGCCGGTATGGATATCGAAACGAGCGCCGAGATATTTTTTGCCCATCGCGGAGCATTCTATATGCCAGCCGGGATACCCCATGCCCCAAGGCGACTTCCATTGCATAATATGGTTTTTTTCGGCTTTTTTCCACAGCGCAAAGTCTGCCGGATGGCGTTTCTGCGTATTGACCGCAACACGCGCTCCGGCAAGCGCGTCTTCGAGATTGCAACGCGAAAGCTTACCGTATCCGTCGAATTTCGAAATGTCGAAATAAATCCCGTCTTCGGTTTCGTACCCGTATCCTTTATCGCACAGAGTTTGTACGAATTCTATCATTTCGGGTATGTTATCCGTAGCTTTTGCGACCGTCTCCGGCAGTAGGATATTCAGCCGTTCCAGATCTTTGAAAAATATTGCGGAATAGAAATCGGCGATCTCTTCCGGCGATTTGTTTTGCTTTTTTGCCGCTGTCTGCATTTTATCTTCGCCGTCGTCACCGTCGGAAGTCAAATGTCCTACGTCGGTTATATTCATTACCGATAATGTTTTATAGCCTGCGTGTTTAAGCGTACGGCGCAGCTCGTCCATAAATACGTAAGTGCGCAAGTTGCCGATATGCGCGTAATTGTAAACGGTCGGACCGCAGGAATATGTCGTGACGGTCGGCGGCGTCAGGGGAGTGAATTCCTCTTTTTTGCGTGTAAGCGTATTGTAAAATTGCAGTTTTGCCATAATCGCTCCGTATATAACGATCTATTTGTTATTTTTGTTTTCTGAATTTTCGATCTTTGCTTCCAGTTCGCGCATTCTTTGAGTAAGTGACGCAATTTCGTCCTCTACTGGGTCGGGAAGTTCTTGATCGAGATCGTCCACGCGTTTCCCGGCTATGCGCACGACCCGTCCCGGTACACCGACTACAGTCGCGTTGGGCGGAACTTCCGCAAGCACAATCGAACCGGCGCCTATCTTCGATCCGCTGCCGACGGTGAACGGACCCAATACTTTTGCGCCCGAACAGATCATGACGCCGTCTTCGATGGTGGGGTGGCGCTTGCCTTTGTCTTTACCCGTTCCGCCGAGCGTAACGCCCTGATAAATTATAACGTTGTTGCCGACTACGGCAGTCTCACCTATAACGACGCCCGAGCCGTGATCTATAAATACTCCGTGCCCGATGGTTGCGCCGGGATGGATCTCTATGCCCGTAAAGAACCTTGTAAGTGTAGATAAGAAGCGGGCGAGAAGAAAATATCTGTGGACGTGCAGAAAATGAAAAAATCTGTACATAACCAGCGCGTGAAACCCGCTCGAACACAAAGCCGCTTCGAATTTGTTTTTTGTGGCCGGATCGTGTAACAAGACCGCGTTAAGATCGCGTCCGACGGCTTTAAATGCTGATGATCGATTCATTTGCGCTCCGAAAGATATGGTTTATGCATAAAGCGTACTGTTCGGGTATATGCACGGTATATACAAAAATGTGCCCGACTGCGATTTTACGCCGAATTTCTAAAACAAAACGCCGCATAACATGGGTGAAAGCGGCGTCGATTTGTTTAGCATACCGATTATTCTATGCCGTTAAGGAAATTGATGGCTGTTTCGAGTTTCTTTTCGCCTTTTTGCACTTCTTTATCGTTAAGCCCGAGCTGTTTGGCTACCGATTCGTCGAGCTCCGCGATCATGCGGTTAAGCTCGGATATGCCGCGATCGGTTATTTTATAATGTACGGAACGCATGTCGCGTTCCACACGCATTTTTTCGATCAAGCCTTCCGCTATCATGTTTCTGGCGAGAATAGTAAGATTGGGCTTTGCTATGCAAAGCTCGTTTACGAGTTCTTTTGGGGAAAGTATCTCGTTTCTTACGAGATACAGGAGCCGCATTTTTTGGGATATGATCGCGCCGTTGTCGCAATTCTTACACAACTTTCTCGTGGTGGCGTTGATTGCAAGGATCTGTTCGGCAAGCATGTTTATCTCCTAATAGAATGATTTTATCGACATGAATTCTATCATATTATATGTACTTTTGTCAAATAATTTTACGGTATTTTTCAAATTGCGGCGCGTATGCCCGATGCTGCGCCGTTAAGCTGTCGAACGCCGTGCCGGAGTGTTAGCAGTGTTGTGTTGCGACTGCTAAAAATGTGTCGATTTCTATTGACAAACGAACGTGAATGTAGTATTATATAGCGGTATATCACTGCAAAGAGGTGTCGTATGCCTATTTCGGATGAAGTCATCGAACTTGCACCGGTTAGCAAGACCAAGAAAAAACTTATCATAATATTTATTGCGATGGGGCTGTGCATAGCGCTTGCCGCAACGTTTTTGGTATTGTATTTGCTAAAGCCGAGCGTTACCGAAGACAGTACTGTGGTAAAGGGCGTGAACGTTACCGCTTCGGAGCTTTTCACTACGGTGGAGAACGGCGAAGAAGTACGTTATGCGTCCGTCGGCAACGAATACATAATTTACGCGACCATATCAGTAGAAAAAGGCGCAAGCCCCAACATCATGTGGGATTGGACTCCGCACGAAGCGTTGCAGATAGTCGAAAGCACCGAAGTAGGCGCAGCGGAAGGCGAAAATGCGTATATAAAATTTATTCCGCGCGCCGGGTTCAGCGGTACGGAAGTTACAGTCAAGGCGCGGTCGCAGTCGAACGTCAACAAGTCCGAGTCTGTTAAATTCAAAATAATCAAGCAGGGCGCGGAAGATATAAGCGTTACTGAATACGGCGTTCAGGAAACTTCCGGCGTAAAAGTGTTGGGTACTTTCGACGGCGATACTCACGATAAAACGCTTAAGATTTCCGGTATCCCGTATTATACCGCTGTAAACAGCACCAACAACAAACGGTATGTCATAAGATTCAAACAGCTTGGCAAATATAACGAAACGACTCAGGAATATCTTGACATAACGACTTTGGATAAAGCGGACAGCGTAAAAGTCGAAGTTTCGGGCGAGACCGGAGTATTGCATACGGACGCTACCAACGGAGTAAAGTTCGGCAAACAGAGCGACGGCATTTACGCCGTTTCTTTCGCTGCGGCCAAAGCCGGTAAAGCGGTGATCACTCTCACCGCCAACGTTAATAACGACGACGCGCCGAATATAAAGAAAACGATAGAGATCGAGGTCAAAACCAATACCGATCTCGGGTATAGCGATAATATTTATTTCTTTAACAAAGCAGTGGTTGACGCCGACTTTATTAAGGACTGTCTTACGTCGGGAAACAATACGTCGGTCGACAAAAAAAAGATAGAAGAGAAATTGAAGGCCGATCCGACGCTTAAGATAGTATCGGTCTCGGATGTCGGCGGATTTTTGACGTTGCCGTTTACGCGCAGTAAGTCGTACAACGACATTTACAAACATATACTTGTCAACCCCGTTAACATTCAGTATAACGCCGGGACAAATTCCATTAAGGAAAATTGGTACAGCTCGTTTAAGGTTTCGTCGGACGGCAAACACTTGCGTGCGACCACCGCAGGCGGCGTTACAAAGCTCGAACCGCTTTCTCTGGCATATACGCCGGCAGACGCTAACGAACGGCTGCCCGAAGGCGCGGCGGACTGTTATCTTACCGTTACGGACGTTAAACCCGGCAGCGCCGGCACGGAGATCAAAGTGCCTGTGCGTATCGTAGCTCCCAACAGCGGCGCGCAGTCGAGCGTAGGCAGCACGAAAGAAACCGACGGCGCTATTTCGGTGCCTGCGGTCCCGGGCGGTACTTACGAATTTACCGTTGTGTACGATATCACGGCGCTCGGCACGGAAAAAGTCGAAACGCTGCTTCCGTACAAATATATAAACAACAAATTCAGGTTGGAATACGATACCGCCGAGCTGGAGATAACTGCAAAAGGCGGCAAGAAGATCCTCGAGCCAAATAAGGATCTCGAGATCGAAGAGTTTGTATTCGATGCCGGAACGGGAAATACGGAAAAGAAATACAATGCTACCGCGACGTTTACCGTAAAGGTGAAAAACGTTTCCGAAGGTCCGTATTCTTTCAAATTTGTTAAAACCGGCGTTTCTGTTTCGGGAATGCCTCAGAGCGGAACGGATATTGACGATATTGACAGGTCGTGGCAGAAGACCGTTACATTTAACGTTACGCAAAAGGCTGCGTCGGCCGGGTTCGTAACGGCTGAAGCCGGACGAAGATATATAACGTCGGGCGGAACGGAAGCGGGAGATTTCGTGCTCGGTACGGCGCAGGAAAGCAAACACGCATATGCTTATGTGCAGAATAAAGGTAAGGGCGTTCAGCTCGAGTTATCTAAGGCGGACGGCGTTAAAAATCTCATCGCCGTGTATTCTGCGAGCGATCAGGTCTTGACGGAATATAATGTTTCCGTGAGTAGTACTGTACTGCGCAGCGACTATGTAACTTTATCCGGCGGAATATTGAGCTTTGCCGGTAAAAAGGAAAAGCCGCCCGTAACGGATTGCGCGACTGTGACCGCCACTGTTTTGGACGGAAACGACAAAGTCGACGAACTGGTGTTGCATGTGCGCGTTATCGACGCCGTTATAGGTTTCGAACCGATAGCAGATCAAAAACAAGTCCTGTATTCCGGAAGCGATGCGGCAGCGTCCGTTATGGTTATCAACGAGAACTTGGTCAAGGTCATCCGCGCTTTCAATACGGAGCCCACGCTGTACTATTCGGCTTATTCGGGTATCGATATTTATTACGGATACTCGATTGACCCGAATTGCAAGCTCGAGAGAGTCAATACGGAAACCGGATATACTTATAAACATGAAGGAACAGTACTGTACGCTTACAACAAAAACAGCAAACAGTTGAGCGCACAAACGGATATTTATGCGTACAGTCTTGCTAAATCTATAGATTTCAGTCATATTTGCTTGGAATTCGTTATAGGCGGTTCCGACGAATTTATAGGCAAACACGACGGCGAAGTATTTACGGACAACGCGACTGCAAAATGCACGTTTACCAGAAAAGCGGACGGTGTGGCGTTGTTTACCGATCCTCAATACTTGAATGAGATCGATCCCGATAACGAGGTATTCGAATATTCCGTAAACCAAGGCAAGCCCGTAGACCTGTATGCGTCGGCGACGGTTACGATAGCGGGTCAGGCAGATCCCGTAATAGTAAAAACTACGCGCGGTATCATAGCTGTAGAACAGGCATATATAGCGTTCAACACGGTCAACGGTTCGGATTTCAAGGATCTGACCGGTACGCCATGCGATATCACCAACGGATACGGCGATTTGCATTTTACCGCGCCGTCGGTATCCGCTGCAGCGGACGGCGGTATAAAACCTTACAATAACGTATTTACGGTCAAGGTCATAGGAAACGCCGCTGTGGAAAAACAGCTGTATCTGACTGTCCGTAACGTCGCGCGCGGAATACAGAATATAGAGCTGTTCGATGCGACCGGCAATACTTTAAGCGATGCGTTGGTGTTCGGCGGATTTATAAATGCGAGCACTCAGTATTCGCATACGGTTCGCGTTAAACTTACGTATAAGCCGGCACAGGAGAATTATTCTTATTTCGAATCGGCTATTGTGGAGTGTCCGTCGTACCTGACGCTCGAACTCGTTACAGGTATAACCTTCGACGAAAATACCGGCAAATATACGATAACGCCGGATGCAAGCAAGATCAAGGACGAAAACGTCGTTGCCGAGTATACTTGCAAGTTTACACTCAAAGAGCATTGCGGCGGTCACGACGGCGGAGAAGACGATAAGATAACCGTCATGCAGGAGCATAACGTGACGGGACGCGTGTCCGTGACGGAAAATGTACGCGTAAATACGGGGCTCGGCAGTATCGAGATAACAGGCGACGGAATTTCCAAGATTACCGTAGATCCAAACCACAACGGCGATCTCGATTACCTGTTTAGATTGAACGATCTTAACGATATCCGTTCGTTAAAGCTTAATCTCAATTATATCGCACTAGCGGATCTTAAGTACGATATCGCGTTTGATTATAAGCATGCCGATAAGTTTACGGTCACATATCCTAGCGCTGTTTCGGGGCTAACAGTGGAAGGCGGCGCCAAAAACGCTTCGGAACCGCCGTCTATAACGATTAAGATCAAAGACGGCGATGTCAGAACGATGTCCGGTGTAAAATTGACATTTGTTTTTACGGATACGTTCAACGGAACAAGTGAAAACAACACGTTTACATTAAATGTTACGATATCTGTCGAAATGGACGTATATGCGCTCGGTTTCGGCGACGAAGGCAACAGTTACGCAGTCACGACTACAGGCGAAGCGACAGGTTCTCAAGCTAAAGACGTTGCTCTCGTTTACAATAATAACAATGCTCTCGTTCAGCCCAAGGACGACGTTAAGTCTACTGTGGACGTATTTATCGTAAAAGACGGATCGCGGTATGCCGGTAACGATGTGCGTATAGGTGTCGACGGAAAGCTGTATGTCGATAACGGTGTACTCAACGGAAGCGGTTTCGCCGTGCGTGCCGAGTATAAGGTCGGCGGAACGGTCAAGGCTTATGCCGAGCGATCCGTCGAAATAACGACATCGGCGTTGGGGATAAGGCTCGATTCCGATGCGGACGTAGTAAACGGAAAAATAAAGACTACGGTCACGAGCAAAAACAATACGCTCGGGCTCGCAGCCGAGGTATATAACAAAGGCACCGACGGCAGGATCGATGCCGAAACTCGAAACATAGTATATAAGCTGTATAATAATGCCGACTGTGCGGACGAACACGAAATAACGACGGGATCTTCCGTAGACGAATTCGGTACCGTAACGTTCGTGCCGAGCGCGCCCAAAGGCACGGTTTGGTATAAAGCAGGTTACGGCGACGAAAGCATTGTTATCGAAATAGAGTACACCGCAGCGGCTGAAAGCGCCGTACTTGACGGTATCGACGGGTTTACGCTCGACGGCGAAATAATAACGTTGTATTTCATCGATAAAAATAATTATACGTATATCGATCTTGCCGATTATATAAAAGCGGTCTCAAGTTTTTCGGGCGTAACGCTTACGGCGGACAGTAAGACAGTAACTTTGATTTCTCAAACAAACGCGGTGACGGTAAACGGGACAGTGATAACTCCGAATGCGGTTACTGCGGAAAGCGGCGTTCAAATTACGGTTACGGCAGGATATCTCGGAACATCTGCGAGTAAAACGTACACCGTTTCGGTAAAAGCCATAGACGCGCTTAAGCTTAACACGTCGGAATACAAGGGAACTATCGACATCGTCAAAAACGACAGTGTAACGGTAAGTCCGCTGATAACGCAGGTGGACGGCTTCGACGGTACGTATACTTTGACTGCCGACGCATATGCCGATCGCTTTGTCGTGTCGGGTGACGGCAACGATAAAGTTATTTCACTAAACGGCAGAACTAACGAACATATAGGCGGATATTACTTTACGGCAAAGGTCGTGTACACAGGAAAGAACGATTCGTCCGCGCAGATCCGCGGCGAATTGCAGAGTTCTCTCAGGTATACTCTTACAGTCGTATGCCGTTATGACGAACTCGATTTCGATTTTACTCATAACGGTACGGAACTCGACACGTATGTCGACGGCGATAACGATACAAAGCATATTCTCGGTAACGACACCTCAGGTTATGCGCTGGTTGTCAAAAACAACGTGGACGGCGCCGTGTATAAGTTTACTGCTTCCGCAAACAGCGTTATATCGATAGACGCAGATAACTCGGTTTCCGTCGTCGCAAATCGCAGCGGATCATTCGATATAACTCTGAAAGCGACGGTTTACGGAAAAGAGTTTACACAGACCAAAAAATATTACTTTGCATACGGTACCGATCCGTCCGTATCCGTGTACGGTTCTTCCGACGGCGGTAACAGTTTCGGAAACGTGATTGCCGATAAGTCCGTGATAGACGTTGGGTATACGGTAAACAGATACATACTTAAGTACGTCATCGGCAACGTCGATACTGCGACTGTCGAGGTGTCCGACATTTCGCTGAACGTTGTAGGCGGTACTAAAGGCGATGTGATAAAAGACGGCAGTTCATATTATGTGCTTATAACTGCCGACAGACCCGGAATGCTGCATATAGGCGGTACCGTGACGCTCGGCAACCGTACTGTATATCTGTCACAAGTGTCGTATACCCTGGAAGCGTTTGCACCCGAGTTCGAGATCGGCGCGGACATATCCGAGATCCTGCCTTCGGGATCGGTCGCGTTAACTTTTGCGCAAACATCCGGAAAATTCAAAGGCGACTATAAAACGGGATCGCCTTCGATATCGGTACTTTCGGGAGGCGAATACGTTACGCTCACCGCAACAGATTTCGACACGTTGTGCAGAGCTACGCTCACAGCAAAACCCAATATAATCAACGATATAACAGTTACGGTCGGCGTGTCCGTCGAAGTTTTGAACGGCGTATACGGCGGCATTTACAATATCGAAAAAACGGTCGTTATCAAGGGTGTAAAACTTCCCGATATAGAATGGAAAGCTTCGGCTGCCGATACGGTTTCGGTGGGCGGCGAAGGCAATTCTTATACGTCGGGAGATTATACTTTTGCAAATCCCGAAGGTTACGATTATAGCGGAAAAGTAACGTACTCCGTTTCCGCCGATTCGGTATCGCTCGTAAAAGGCACGGATTACACTTTCGAAAATAATAAGCTTGTTGTGCTGAGTACAAGCGATAAGGCAAAAGCCGGCGGTAAAATAACATTGACCGTTACGGCAAAAGTTACTTCGGGCGCTCACAGCGGCGAAAGCGTTTCCGATACGCTTACCGTAACGGTACTGCCCGAGTTGAATATGCCGGAGCAGGCTTTAAGCATACCCAATGCAAAAGGAACGGTAGACTTTAATTCCGCCGAATTTGTAGGCGGCGCGACCCGTGTGATTTCGCCGTATTATAACACCGGCAGTGAGTTCGTAAATGCCGATGATAAATACAGTGTAGTATCGCTTGAAATAACAGGCAGCTACGACAGCGCGGCGTTTGGTACGGACGGCGGAAAACTTATTATCAAGAAAAATATAGAAAGCCCCGTTACTCTCGATCTTTATGTCGGAGTGCTGATTTCCGACGGCGCGTATGCAGGATACAGGCTTTACGGCACGCTGCGCGTTACAGTGGAAGTTCCTCAGTCGGCGGCGCCGTTAAACGTTACATGGAACGGTACTGCATATA
Organism: uncultured Christensenella sp.; assembly: GCA_910585055.1. Classification (GTDB taxonomy): domain Bacteria; phylum Bacillota; class Clostridia; order Christensenellales; family Pumilibacteraceae; genus Anaerocaecibacter. Next base: position 10,494 of record CAJUBY010000013.1, read on the forward strand.
ATACTGTTGCAGTAGTTAAACCCGACGGTGTGGACGGAGTCGTGTCGAGTATAGATGTCGGACTTATAGGAAGCAACGCCGACGAGTACGCAACACACATAACGGTGCAGAATAACGGTTCAGCAGCGCCTACCGTTGCGGTTGATCGGTTGTTCAACTATTACATCAACGGTACCGATGAAACCGGTACGGTCAAGATCGTGGAGCTCGGATATACCGTTACGCTCGATAACGGCAGATCGTATTACTGCAAGCTCAATCTTAATGTTGATTCGGTTCAGATCATGCTGTCGTCGAAGATAGGCGAAACCGTTGTCGCAAACGGCGGAACATATGCGGTCGGCGCAGGGGAAGCGTTCTTGTGGGAAGTGTCCGACAGTCAGGGCTTTGCCGTCGCTGTTGACAGCGTTAGCGCTACGGAAAACGGTGTTGCAAGTTCGAGCTTGCAGTTTACTAAGGGCGAGCGTACCGTCACGTTTACGGCGGAAAATATCACGTCGCAAAAAACTGTTAACGTCGAAATAGCTCTTTCGGTCGAAAGCAAATCGGTGACTTTCGGATTTACCGTGGACATAACACCTGTTCAGTCCGGTGCCGCTTACACAATAACGAACACTGCCGATAGTTTGATTTTCGCCAAAAACGAAAACAGCATAGGACAGACCGGCGGCAGATATTCGGTCCAATCGTCTTGGCAGTACAATGATTCGGTCGGATCGTCATATAAATACGGGTATTCCATTACATTGACTTTGACTAACGGAAGATTTTCGGATTATTTCGAACAGCTTATTTGTAATGGCGAAACGATCAATCTGAATAACAGCAGTTATACGCTCTCGCTCGGACGCGATAACAGTTTGGATATTACCGACGGATTTAACATCGATATGAGATTTAAGACCGACGTCGCTATGTCTGCCGTCAATACTCTGCGTGTGGACTTTGTCGCATACAATTATTATAATATTCGTTGGGGCAGATCTCAAACCGTAACGGAAAATTACCGTTTCCGTGTAGTTGACGATATAGTCGTAACACTGGATAACAATGCCGGCGGAGATCAAGTTACCGGCGGAGTCGGGTCTGTGACAGTACCGTACAAGGGCAGTTACAGCGGTCTTCCCGAAGTATCGCGTCCCGGCTACGAATTCAAAGGTTGGTGGACGGAACGTAGCGGCGGCACTAAAATGGAAAACGGCGCCGCCATGACCGGTAACGCCGCCCATACGCTGTATGCGCACTGGGAGGCAGCTGTCTATACCTTAAAATACAATCTTAATCAAAGTAGTTCAAGCTCCGATCTTACTTCGCCGACTAAGCAAGTTACTTACGGCGGCAAGTACGGAGCGCTGTATGTTCCCGAAGCGCGTCCCGGATATACTTTTGTCGGCTGGTACGATGCGAGAGAAAACGGAAACGTGATCACCGAAAATACCGTGGTATCCGTCACTGCCGATACGGTGTTGTACGCACATTGGACGGAAAACACTTATACCGTTACGTTCTACCGTAACCATAACGCCGCCGATACCGAAAGCCTTGGCAGTATGCTCGTGCGGTATAACGGAACGTACGGGCTGTTGCCTACACCCGAAGCGCGGAACGACGGCTATAGGTTTATCGGTTGGTACACGTCGCGCGAAGGCGGAGACGGCATCGTAAAGGGCGGAGTTGTAGATATTACCGCAGATACGGCGCTTTATGCGCACTGGGAAAAGATCGAATACAATATAGTTCTCGAGTTGAACGGCGGAAGTTGGGTAAGTACGGCGGCAGTATGTTCGGCTAAAGTCGGCGAAAATTACGTCGGTTTGCCGGCAAGCTCCGCAGTGCGCTGCGACGGCTATACTTTTGCCGGTTGGTTCACGAGCCTTAACGGAAATACGGAGATAACTTCGACAAGTACGTTTGCTTTAAGCAACGGTACCACGCTTTACGCGCGGTGGGAAGCCGTTACGTTTACTGTCACGCTCGATCCCAACGGCGGCTCGATAGGTAATTCCACGGAGAATTTCGTCACCGAAAATATAGCGTATAACGGGTCGTTCAATATGCACACCGTGCTTATCCCGACTCGCGACGGATATGTGTTCGACGGTTGGTATAACGGCGGTACGCGTGTAGATTCGGCTTTGACGGACATAACCGAAAATATCACGCTTACGGCTCACTGGAAAGAAATATATACCGTAACTTTCGAGTACGGCGACGGCGTTACCGAAAATACCACAGCTACGTTTGTGCAAGGCGAAACGTACGGCGATAAATTGCCTGCGCCTACGCGTATCGGTTACGATTTCGGCGGTTGGCAGGATAGCGAAGGAATGACGGTGACTTCAGTCGATCAAGTGAGCGGCAGCGTTACGTTGACCGCGAAATGGGATAGAATAACATACACCGTAAGATTCAACGGCGGACCGACGGCTGTCGCAGACAAAACATACAACTTCGGCGATGCTTACGGCGAAGCCGTAAATGTTAGCGGTACGTCCGAGAGCGACGGCAGAACGTTAAAGGGCTGGTCGACCGTAGCGGACGACGAGAGCAAAATAGTTACTTCCGCGACGATTGTGGCTCCGGAAGGCGACGGCAGAGTAATAAATCTGTACGCAATATACGAACCCGATCCGAGCGAAGATATCGGCGGCTGAAAAAAATAACTTGACCTACTTTAATAAGGAAAATCGAAATGGATAAAATTTATACCGTTGATATTTGCGGCAGGATCGAGGATCTGCCCGTGTTACCGTTGCCTTCCGGTATCAATATAGCATTTTTCAATCTTCACGGAAATGTGGAGCTTACGGAGCATTGTGCAAAGCATATTGCGGAACGCATCAAAAAATATTCGCCGGACGTGTTGATAACTGCTGAAAGCAAGGGATTGCAGTTAACGCATTGCGTAGCGCGCGACATGGGGCATAAGCTTTACGCGGTTGCACGGAAAAACAAAAAACTGTATATGCAGGACGGTATAGAAGTAGAAGCCAAAACAATAACTACCGGCGAAGTGCAGAAACTGTATCTTTCCGCTCACGACGTCGAACTTATAAAAGGCAAGCGCGTTGCGATAATCGACGATGTTATAAGTACGGGGGCCGCCAACGCAGCTCTCGAAAGAATGGTCGAGATCGCCGGCGGAAACACGGTTTGCAGAGCGTTTGTGCTTGCGGAAGGCAGCGCCAAAGACCGTAAAGACGTGGAATATCTGGCGTCTATACCGCTATTGTGACAGTTATGCAAAATATACGGTTATAGACAATCGATTGCCGTTTAAATTGTAGATCGATTTTATCAAACGATATAACGGCATTCGGCATTATACGGAATTAATTATTTAAAATAAGATCCCGTTTCGCGTGCATTGCGTAACGGGATCGTTGTTTATTAGTTGTTTTTAAGATCATTAGCCAATCTTGCAGTTTTCGCAGAGCGGAACGAACTGCTGTTTAGCTTCGGTTATTTTCTGTTCGGTCGCCTGTTCGGTTTGATACATACCGCGTTCCTGCATAAAAGTGAACGCTTTATATTGATCGGCTGCGGCTTCGTCGAAGTTTTCGCGTATTATATTGCGGAACGGTTCTTCGGCGGCTTCGCACAATGCGGTCGAGTACAGTTTAACGATCTGTTTTTCCGATCCGAGAACGTCGGATATTATCTCGTAATCGTCGAGCTTGCAATGTTCCTGCGCGGGCGTGCAGTCGGTTGTATACCATTCGTCGACCGTAGCGGCGGTCTCGTCGCTCGGATCGTTATTTACCGCGTACTCGTATGCGAGGCTGTCGGTGTCGTCGGCGCTTTCGATATCGTAGTTATCGGTAAATTCGTCGGCGGTCTCGGTATCGTAATTTTCACCGTCGCTGTTGTTCGACGAATTGTCCTGTGTCTGACCGTTGTAAGCTTCGGAAAAATCGTTGTAGCCGTTATCGGTCGTTGCGGCTTGCTCGTTGTATCCGAGTTCGTTTGCCGATTCGGTGTTGTAGTTTTCGTATTCTTCGGGCATATCGACGAAATCGTCGGTATTGCGAGCGCCCGTTTCCACTATAAAATCGGAAGCGAATTCTTCGGGCGTGTTGTATTCGCAGTCGTTGTTAGCACCGTTGGGCGTGTAATCGTATTTATTGTCGTAATCCATAGCTCTTGCTCCTTAATTTTTATCGAGATAGTTTACCAGCGTCTCGTACCGCTGTTTGTGACCGTTTGCAAGATTGCCGAGCGCACAGCGAAGATCCTCGTTGTCCGTTTCGGAAACGTAATTGCAGCATTTTTTGTAGGCGAGTTTTTCGCTTCTGCAAAGCTCGCTCAATTCGGTAAGGCTTTTGGTTGTCATGGAAATCTCCTTAAAAGTTGTTGAATTTAATATGCGCGGCTTGATTTATTTTTATTCGCGGTGTATACTATAAATATATGGGAAAGATAACGGATATACAAAAGCAAAAACATAACAGGTCCCGTGTCAGTGTGTTTATCGACGGTGAGTTTGTCTGCGGTCTGGACGAAGTCGCGGCTTTGACGGCGCGTTTGAAAATAGGCGACGAAATAACGGCGGACGAACTTAAGAAGGCAGTGCGTGCTAGCGAATTGAACTCCGCATTCGAAAGTGCTGTAGGGTATATTTCGTATTCGCCGCGCTCTCAAAAGGAAACGGAGCGGTATTTGCGCGGTAAAAACTACGACCCCACGGTAATTTCGGAAACGGTCGATAAACTGGTTTTATACAGGTACATAGACGACAAAACTTATGCGCAGACATATATAAAGTCCAAATCGAAAAAATACGGAGGTTTTCGCCTGACTGCCGATCTTCGTAAAAAGGGCGTTTCTCCGGAGATCATCACGGAACTTTTGGACGAAAGCGGCGACGACGGTATATACGAAGTTGCACGGAAATACGCAGGGTCACACAAACCTACGGATAAGCAGAAGTTAAAGCGTTTTTTGGCAGGCCGCGGATTTTCTTGGGACGGCATATCGCTTGCCGTTGCACGTTTGTCGGATGAAGGCGCGTTCGACGGCGACGGCGACGATTTTTTCGAATGATAGCCTATAAAAAAAGGAGCAAAGTATCATGGACGGATTTTTATTGCCGAACGGTATCAGAATAGGACATGCGGACGACGATCATACGGGTGTGACGTGTATATTGGCTGACGGCGCCGTGGGAGGTGTTTCCGTCCGCGGCGGTGCGCCCGGCACGCGCGAAACGGACATGCTTCGTCCCGAAAAATCACAGGGGCATGTAGACGCAGTGGTTTTATCGGGCGGTTCCGCTTACGGCCTTGAAGCCGCGTGCGGAGTTACGGAATTTCTGCGTGAACGCAGAGTGGGCTTTACAGTCGGCGACAAAGTGGTGCCGCTCGTGGCGCAGGCTATACTGTTCGACCTCAATACACCCGGGGAATATCACTATCCGGATAAAAAAATGGGATATGCAGCAGCTGCAAACGCCGCGGATACGAAAATAAAATTCGGTAGAGTCGGCGCCGGCAAGGGCGCGACGGTCGGTAAGATATTGGGTCCGCAGGCGGCGTGTAGTGGCGGTATCGGCGGCGCGACCGTTTTCTTCGGCGACGTGTTTGTTTCCGCCGTAGTGGCTGTAAATGCGTTAGGAGACGTAGTAGACCGCAAAAACGGTAAAATCCTTGCGGGCGCGCGTACGCCGAACGGGGATTTTTTGAATACCGTCGATAGTATTACAAGCGGCGTACTTTTTAATATGTTAAAAATTCAGCCCGGTACAAATACGACAATCGGCTGCGTGATGACTAATGCCGCGCTCGACAAAACGCAGACCAACAAACTTGCGGCGGCTGCGCATGACGGACTTGCTTTGTCTATACGACCGGTCCATACCGATGCCGACGGCGATACGATATTCGCGCTGTCAAAAGGCTGCAAAACGTCGGATCTCAATATTCTGATGACCCTTGCCGTAGAAGCCGTTGCGCAGGCTGTCGAGAATTCTGTAAAACAATGATAGGCATAGATACCGCCGCCGTGGAGCGGATAAAAAAAGCGCTGTCGAAACCGGCGTTCAAAGACAGAGTGTTTACCGTTTCGGAACAAAAATATTGCGACGGCAGACCGGATCCGTTTGAGAGTTATGCCGGTATATTCTGTGCAAAGGAAGCTGCCGTCAAAGCCGTTAAAAGCGGATTCGGAAGAGGCGTTATGCCTAAAGACATAGAAATAGGACACGACGAATACGGAGCGCCGACATTGGCGGCGACGGGTGCGGCAAGCATGCTGTTTAAAAATTACAATGCGGAAGTGTCTATATCGCACGACGGCGGAAATGCGGTCGCTGTGGTGTTGCTTACGGACAGAGGTTAAACTAATGATTTGTGTATTGACCGCCGCGGCTGTCAGAGCTGCGGAAAAGCATACGGAAAATAAAGGCGTTGCGGAAATACTGCTACGCATGAACGCCGCGCTCGCCGTTGCGGACCGTGTATACGAAAGGGCTTGTAAAAACGGAGTGCGTACCGCGGTGTTTTGCGGTCCGGGCGGCAACGGTTACGACGGTCTGCTTGCCGCATGCCGACTGCGCCGTATGGGTTGTGATATAACAGTATATTATGTCGGTGAATTGGATAAATTCGACCGCACGGCTGTCGCTTATGCTAAAAACGAAGGTCTTAAGCCAATCGATGCTGCCGAATATATCGGAGGCGCCGATATAATCGTAGACGCTGTTTTCGGTATAGGTTTGTCTAGGGATGTAACGGGTGAAACAGCCGCATTGCTCAATAGGCTGAATTCCGAAAATAACGCGTTTAAACTGGCTGTCGATATACCTTCCGGTCTCAATGCGGACAGCGGCGAGATAATGGGGACATGTTTCCGCGCGGACGTGACGGTAACGTTTTCATGCTATAAGCCGGGTATGCTTTTTGACCGCGGACGTGACGTTTGCGGAAGGATATTTGTTGCGGATGTGGGAGTAGAAACATCTTCGGCAGTAAGAGTATTCGAAGACGGAGATCTCGAGCCGTATGTACGTAAAAGATCGGCGCATAAGGGAACGTCCGGAAAGGTGTTTATCATAGGCGGCTGCGGCAATATGATCGGCGCGCCCATGCTTGCCGCAGCATCGGCACACGCCGCTTATCTTAACGGAGCCGGGACGGTTACGGTTTGTCTGCCGTCCGTTCACCGCGCGTCGGCTGCTTCGCGCGTGTCTATGGCTATGATGAAGTTTTTGCCGGATACGGCAGACGGATTTATAAAATTCGATAAGAAAGCGCTGGACGGTATTATCGGTAAGGCTTCCGCAATAGGGATAGGCGTAGGTATGGGCGAAACTCCGGAGTTGAAAAAGACCGTCGAATACCTATGCGAAAATTTCAAAGGTACGCTCGTATTGGATGCCGATGCGCTCAATGCGATAAAGCGCGATTTCGGATTTTTGAGTTCGGCTGTAGCAAAAACTGTGATCACTCCGCACGTAGGCGAGTTCGAAAGATTGACCGGACTGCCCGCTACAGTGGACAACGCCATGCGTACGGCAAGGGAAACAGGCAGTATAGTCGTGCTTAAATCGGCCACTACGATAGTGACTAACGGCACCGAAGTGCGCCTTAATCTTTCCGGCACGCCTGCTATGGCAAAAGGCGGTATGGGCGATGTGCTTTGCGGCTGTATCACGGCGCTGTCGTGCGCATTCGATCCTTTTGACGCGGCGTCAATAGCTTGTTACCGCAACGGATCGGGTGCGGAACGCGCAGTAAGCTCTTATGCCGAAATGATGCTTACGGCAAAAGACGTTTTGAAATTTGCCGATTACGACGAGATCTGACCTATATCGATTTATAAAACGGAATATGCCGCAATAAATAAGGACCGCGAATGTGTAGTACACGATCGCGGTCCCGCTGTTTATACGAACCCCAGAGATATGAGCGTTGCGCGCTCTATTTTTCGCATTGCCGCAGTGTCGAGTTCGCCGACACGGGCTTTAAGTCTGTGTTTATCAAGTGTGCGCAGCTGTTCGAGCAGTACGACGGAATCTTTGGCAAGTCCGAACTGTCCGGCGCGAAGCTCGACATGGGTCGGAAGCTTTGCTTTTGTTATCCGGCTCGTTACGGCGCATACTATAACGGTGGGCGAGTATCGGTTGCCGACGTCGTTCTGAATAATAAGAACGGGACGTACTCCGCCCTGTTCCGATCCTATGACGGGGCTCAGATCCGCGTAATATATTTCTCCGCGCTTGTAAACCGACACAGTTTTCTCCTTTGTTGTTTATAAATTAGCCCAATCGAGATCGACGTCTGCGCATTCGTCGAAACCGTTTTTCCACAACTCGCTCTGTTCCATAATATGCGCGTCGATGACATAACGTTTCAGCATTTCGGCAATAAGCGCAGAAACGGGGATATTTCTTTTATCGGCATTGTTCGTCAAAACGGTATTCAAAGCGTCGTCCACCTCTATAAGATACTTCATAAATTTTCTCCTTAAAATAAAGATTTATACGGTTAGTTTGTTATCGATCGCATAATTTATGTATAATTTTCGCTAAAATTCGACATTGCGATCAAAACAGGCGATTTTGCAATAAAAAAACGGCGGATAAATATCCGCCGCTGGTAAATATAACATTATTGAATTTTACGCATTTTCGGGTTTTGCCGCGATGCCGCAGTAAACGGGCGGCGAGACCATCGGGATACCGTTAGACGCCTGTGTAAGCTGCGAGATAACGAGCGACATGGACGAAAAAACATTTCCGCAAAGCAGATTGAAGTCGTTTGCCGTAAATGTGCGCAAAAGCTCGCGGTAGTCTATATCCTGACCGACGAATTCGTCGTTGAGCGTGCGTTTGATCGTATAGACGGCAGTGATCTCGAAAACGCCTTCCGGCTCGAAATCCATTCTGCGTACTACTTCGTATTCGACGTTTGCGCCGTCCTGTTTTTGAAAAAACACTTCGTCCTGCGTCCTGCCGCGGTAATTGACCTGCGGACGGATCTGAAGCCTGTCGAATGTCGCTCTGCGCATGGTGGCTTGCATGGGACCGTCTTTAAAAAGTTTACTTATTTCGATTTTCTCCATATTTTCCTCCGAGAATAATGCTTTTTGTTAGTATAACTCATTTTCTTAAATATGTCAACGTTTTTAAACGGCAAAAGATATTGCCGGCATACAAATTGCGGCTTGACAACATCTTATAAATATAGTATAATATTTCGGCATGTTAAACAATGGGTAAAGAGGTGCACCAATGAAGTTTTTCATATCGGGTTTGGTCAACGTAGAAACCAATTTGAGGATACGTTCGTTTCCGGTTGCTTATTATCCGATAGATTATCCGTTTTTCGGCATCAATTCTTCTATTTCCGGCGTCGGGTACAATTTGGCGGCAGCTGCGCGGACGCTGGGCGACGAAGTTATATTTTCGTCGATGATCGGCAAGGATGTCGAAGGACAGCGTATCGCAAAGACGCTCGACGAAAACGGTATATCCCGGAATTATGTTTTCGAAGAGCTCGAGTCTACGCCTGTGTCGATAATACTCTACGAACCGGGTGCGGACGGGCGCAGACAGATATATTGCGATCTTAAGGATATACAGTAAAAAACTGCGGATGTGGATAAATTACGGGATGCTATACTTTCGGCGGACGTTTGTATGCTGTGTAACTCCAATTTCAACCGCGCGCTGTTGCCTATAGCCAAAAATTCGGGCAAACCGATAGCTACCGATGTGCATGTACTGAGCGACATCAACGATCCTTTCAACCGCGATTTTATGAGTTATGCCGATATTCTGTTTTTAAGCGATGAGGATCTGCCGGCATCGCCCGAGCAATTTTTGATCTCATTGAAAAATACTTATGCCGCAAAGATCGTCGCTATAGGTCTGGGCGGCGACGGCGTTATATATTACGAACGGGATACCGATACGGTAACCAAATTACCTATAGCGAATATCGGCGGCGTGGTAAATACGATAGGTGCAGGAGACGCATTGTTCACGGCGTTCAACCATTATTACTTTAAAGGTTTGAACACGGCAGAAGCTATGAAACGCGCGGAAGTCTTTGCGGCGCTTAAAATACGTCACGGCGGCGGAGCTATCGGTTTTCCGACGGAAGATATGGTGGAAGAGGTGTACCGTTCGTACGGGTTTTAAATGGCGGACAGAGTAATACTGCATTGCGATCTTAATAATTTTTACGCTTCGGCGGAATGTATAACTCACAGCGAGTGGAGAAACGTTCCGTTGGCGGTTTGCGGCAATCCCGAGCTTAGGCACGGGGTTGTTCTCGCTAAAAACGAAATTGCAAAAAAGTACGGTATAAAAACGGGCGACGTGATCTGGCAGGCTAAACAAAAAGCTCCCGATCTTGTGACCGTTCCGCCTCATTTCGACCTTTATATGGCGTATTCCAAACAGATGTTCGCGCTATATAACGACTTTACGGATATGGTGGAACCTTTCGGTGCGGACGAATGCTGGCTGGACGTTACAGGTTCGCAAAAGATCTTCGGCGACGGAGTAAAAATAGCGGATTCAATAAGAGCGCGTGTAAAACGCGAAAGCGGACTGACGTGTTCTGTAGGCGTGAGCTTTAACAAGGTCTTCGCAAAGCTCGGGTCCGATCTTAAAAAACCGGATGCGACGACGGTGATCGACCGCAGCAATTTTAAACGTTTGATATGGGGATTGAATGCGGATGAAATGCTTATGGTAGGGCGCAGGATATACGCGCACCTGCTTAAACTCAATATAACGACGATCGGCGATCTGGCAAATGCCGATCCCGTAATGCTTAAAAGCCATTTCGGGATAAACGGATTAAAGATGAAAGCATTTGCCAACGGTGAAGATACGGAACCTGTTCGCGAAGCCGTCAAATCCCGTGACGTAAAGTCGATAGGGCACGGCATGACCGCCGTACGCGATATAGAAACGTTATCCGATGCGCGCGATTTGATCTATTATTTAAGCGAAAAGGTAGCCGCCCGTATGCGTAGATCGGGGTACCGCGGTTCGTTGGTTTCCGTAGGTATGCGAGATAACACACTGTTTTCGATAGTCAGACAGCATGCGCTTCCCGTTCCGACTTATTCGTCTACGGAAATAGCGGAATGTGCATTAAAAGTTTTCGGCGAAAACTGGAACGGCGATCCGATGCGTACCGTAACGGTTTCCGTATCAAAACTCGAGGGCGTCGACGAGCCACGGCAAATGTCGTTTTTCGATGACGAGTCGCGTAACGACAAACTGGAAAAGCTCGATGAAACATTGGACAAGATAAATTCCAAATACGGCAGTGTCGTACACCGCGCGTCGCTTGTCGGTAAAGACTTTATATACGATAAAAACGATGCGGAAGATTTTCTCCCGTTCCAAAGGTAGCGCCGTAAAATTATCGGTATAAATATTACGTTGCGATTGACATGATCGTCGTATTTATTGTATAATATATGTCGATATTTTTTGTTGCGGTTTCGGCTGCTTTAATTACGGTACATCATGGAATTTAAACTTCACAGTGCATACAGACCGACGGGCGACCAGCCGCAGGCGATACAGGCTATAGCCGACGGGATAGAGGACGGACTTGCGGCGCAGGTATTAAAGGGGGTAACCGGCAGCGGCAAGACCTTTACTATGGCAAACGTTATCGAACGCGTACAGCGTCCGACGTTGGTGCTTGCGCATAACAAAACGCTTGCGGCACAGCTGTGTAACGAGTTTAAAGAGTTTTTCCCGGAAAACAGAGTGGAGTTTTTCGTCAGTTATTACGATTACTACCAGCCCGAAGCGTATTTGCCGTCTACCGATACCTATATCGAGAAGGATCTTGCGATAAACGACGAGATAGACAAACTTAGGCACAGCGCAACCTGTTCGTTACACGAGCGGCGCGATACGATAGTCGTCGCTTCGGTTTCGTGTATATACGGTTTGGGCGCGCCGGAAGAATATTACAGATTGGCGCTGTCCATACGTCCCGGCGACAAAATGTCGCGCGAAAGTTTGATCGCGCGGTTGATAGAGATAAATTACAAGCGAAACGATCTCGCTCCCGAACGTACGGATTTCCGAGTGCGCGGAGATACCGTGGATATTTTTCCTGCGAGCATGTCCGAACACGGCATTCGCGTCGAGTTTTTCGGAAACGAGATAGACGCAGTGAGCGAGTTCGATATAGTTTCCGGTAATATCGCGGCGAAACTCGCGCATGCGGCGATTTTTCCTGCGAGCCATTACGCGGTCGAGCACAACACCATGCTTGCGGCTATCGAACAGATAGAAATGGATTGCGAGGAACGCGTTAAGTTTTTTACCGACAATCATAAGCTTATCGAAGCGCAGCGCATTGGCGAACGTGTAAGATACGACATCGAAATGATGAAGGAAATAGGCTATTGTTCGGGAATAGAAAACTATTCCAGATATTTCGACGGGCGAAGACCGGGCGAGCCGCCGTTTACGTTGCTCGATTATTTTCCCGACGATTTTATAATTTTCATAGACGAAAGCCATATGACTATCCCTCAGCTTCGCGCTATGTACAACGGCGACAAGGCGCGTAAAACCGCGCTTATCGACTACGGTTTCCGTCTGCCTGCGGCGTTCGATAACCGTCCGCTTAAATTCGACGAGTTCAAAAGCAGGATAAAACAGGCTGTTTATGTTTCGGCTACGCCTGCGCCTTACGAGCTGGAACTTACCGGCGGCAGATATACAAGTCAGATAATCAGACCTACGGGACTTCTCGATCCGCCCGTCGAAGTCCGTCCCACAAAAGGTCAGATCGACGATTTGCTTACCGAGATAAAAGATACGGTAGCAAACGGCGGACGCGTACTTGTTACGACTCTTACTAAGCGTATGTCGGAAAGCCTTGCCGACTTTATGTCGGAACACGGCGTAAAGGTAAAGTATCTGCACAGCGATATAGACACTATGGAGCGTGTGACTATAGTCAACAGTCTGCGCCGCGGCGATTACGACGTTGTTGTAGGTATTAACCTGTTGCGAGAAGGGTTGGATATACCGGAAGTACAGTTGGTGGCTATACTCGATGCGGATAAAGAGGGCTTTTTGCGGTCGGAAACTTCGCTCATACAGACGATAGGGAGAGCGGCAAGAAACAGTCAAAGCCGTGTTATAATGTACGGCGACGCGATAACAGGGTCTATGCGGCGCGCTATCGACGAAACACAGGCGCGCAGATCCGTTCAGATGCAATACAACAGCGATAACGGCATCACGCCCAAAACAATAGTGAAACCTATAAAAAATACTATCGAAATAACTAGCAAACAATCCAAAGTCGAACTTAAAGATATTGCGAAAGAACTAGATAGGCTGAGATCGCTCATGGCGGCGGCGAGCAAAGAACTCGATTTCGAAACAGCAATAACTTACAGAGAAAAGATCGCGGAATTGCGCGAATTTCAACGCGACATGGCTAAAAAGAACGCCGTGCGGAAAAACAAGTAAGGAGCCGATAAAACGATGGACGAAAATAAAAACGAGATAGTAATAAAGGGCGCGCGCGCCCATAATTTAAAAAATATAAGTCTTTCTGTACCAAAAAACAAGTTCGTTGTTTTTACCGGAGTTTCGGGCAGCGGTAAAACATCGCTCGCTTTCGATACGATCTTCGCCGAAGGACAAAGGCGGTATGTCGAATCGCTGTCGTCGTACGCCCGTATGTTTTTGGGTCAAATGGAAAAGCCCGATATGGACAGTATCGACGGACTTTCTCCGGCTATATCGATAGATCAGAAGACCACGGGCAGAAATCCGCGTTCCACCGTCGGCACGGTCACCGAAATTTACGATTATATGCGGTTGCTTTTTGCGCGCGTTGGGGATGTGTTTTGCTGTAACTGCGGTGAAGAAATACACCAGCAGTCTATTGACGAGATCGTGGATAAAATAATGGCGTTGCCGCAGGACAGCAAGGTTATGATAATTTCGCCGGTCGTACGCGGCAAAAAGGGCGAGTATTCCAAGCTGTTCGAGGATTTCAAACGTGCCGGTTATTCGAGGATGCGCGTCGACGGGATAATTTACGGCATTGACGAGCCGATCAAGCTGGATAAAAATTCCAAGCACGATATATCCGTTGTTGTGGACCGTTTGATAATAGAAAACGGGATTCAGCAGCGTCTTACCGATTCTGTTGAAACCGCGATAAAGCTGTCGGACGGATTGGTAATAGCTTTTTACGACGATAAAGAGATAATGTTCAATACGCAATACACTTGCGGAAATTGCGGATTGTCCATTTCGGAAGTCGAACCGCGTTTATTTTCGTTCAATTCGCCGTACGGTGCATGTCCTACGTGCGGCGGATTGGGTTTCCTTACCAAAGTCGATCCGGAACTTCTGTTTTTCGGCGACGCGTCTCTTGCCGAACTTATCGACGGCGGACAGCTCGATTCCACGCCGCATTTCGAACAGTGTTTTAACGCGCTTGCCAAAAAATACGGATTTTCGGTAAAAACTCCTTTCAAAAAACTTAAACAGGAAGTTAAGGATATAATTCTTTATGCGAGCGGCGAGCCGTTGGTCGTAGAGTATTCGACGGGGCATTATCATCGTAGCGAACGTATCGAATACGAAGGTATCGTGCCGTTTTTGGAGCGGCGGCTTGCGGAGACCTCCAGCGACGGTGTCCGCTGGCGCATAAACAGATTTACCAATTCGCAGCCCTGTCCCGATTGCGGCGGAAAGCGCTTAAAAAAGGAAGCTTTATCCGTACGCGTGGGCGGTAAGAATATCGACGAGCTTTGCCGTATGCCCATAAAACAGCTGTTCGGGTTTTTCGACGGATTGGAACTGACAAAATCCAAAGCGATAATCGCGGAACGTGTTCTTAAAGAGATCCGCGCGCGGCTGGAATTTTTGATGAACGTAGGACTCGAATATCTTACGCTGTCGCGTTCCGCGCAGACGCTGTCGGGCGGCGAAGCACAGCGTATAAGACTTGCGACGCAGATCGGTTCGGGGTTGTCCGGGGTGCTCTACATTTTGGACGAGCCGAGCATAGGACTGCACCAGTGCGATAACGAAAAACTTATAGGTACGCTTAAGCATCTGCGCGATCTCGGCAATACGCTTATTGTCGTGGAGCACGACGAAGATACGATGCGCGCGGCCGACCATATCGTGGATATCGGACCGGGCGCCGGTATACACGGCGGTAAAGTAGTCGCGCAGGGCACGATGCGGGATATCATTGATTCGGGATCGGTCACCGGTAAATTTTTGTCGGGAGAACGGCAGATAAAAGTTCCTGCCGAACGTAGGCTGTCCGACGAGTTCATTACTATACGCGGCGCGGCGGAAAACAATCTGCGCGATATCACCGTTAGCATACCGCTCGGGGTGTTCAACGTTATAACAGGGGTTTCCGGCAGCGGAAAATCGTCGCTCATAAATCAAACGCTTTTTCCGGCGGCGGCAAACATGTTCAACAATGTAAAACAGCGCGTCGGGAAGTGCGAAGGTATAGACGGGCTCGAAAAAATCGACAAAGTCATAAATATAGATCAAAGTCCGATAGGCAGGACGCCGCGTTCCAATCCTGCGACTTATACGGGCGCTATGTCTGTCATTCGCGATCTGTTTGCGGAATTGCCTGCGGCGAAAGAACGCGGTTATAATTCGGGCAGATTTTCGTTCAACGTCCGCGGCGGCAGGTGCGAAAACTGCGAGGGCGACGGCATAATCAGAATAGAAATGAACTTTCTGCCCGATGTGTACGTCCCGTGCGACGTGTGTCACGGCAAAAGGTTCAACAGGGAAACGCTGCAAGTAAAATACCGCGACAAATCCATAGCCGATGTTTTGGATATGACGATAGAAGAAAGCTACGAGTTCTTTAAAAATATCCCGTCGTTAAAACGC
This sequence comes from uncultured Christensenella sp., assembly GCA_910585055.1. Classification (GTDB taxonomy): domain Bacteria; phylum Bacillota; class Clostridia; order Christensenellales; family Pumilibacteraceae; genus Anaerocaecibacter. Next base: position 26,380 of record CAJUBY010000013.1, read on the forward strand.
AAACTCGGCACGCTTTTGGATGTAGGACTCGGATATGTCAAGCTCGGGCAGCCTGCGACTACGCTTTCGGGCGGCGAAGCTCAACGCGTAAAGCTCGCTACGGAACTGTCTAAAGTATCTACCAATAAAACGCTGTACGTACTTGACGAACCGACGACCGGACTTCATTCGTCCGATGTCGAACGACTGATAGATATTCTTTCCAGGCTCGTGGACGGCGGCAATACGGTAGTCGTGATAGAGCATAATCTGGATGTTATCAAATGCGCAGATCACATTATAGATCTCGGACCGGACGGCGGCGATGCCGGCGGTACGGTGGTTGCATGCGGCAGTCCTGAACGTGTTGCGCAGGTCGCTGAAAGCAAGACGGGCGTTTATCTTAAAAAGTTACTCGGCGTATAGCGCTCGAAAGAATAATCTTAATATCTAAAAATAATACTACGAATATCATGTTCGTAGTATTTTTAAAATCAATAATTACGTTTATCATCGTATTTTTCGTTATACGGCTGATGGGCAAACGTCAAATAGGAGAAATGCAGCCGTTCGAGCTGGTCATAACGCTTATCATCGCCGAAGTAGCCTGCATACCGATGAACGATCCTTATATACCGCTTTATTACGGTATAATACCTATACTCACTTTGGCGACGTTGCATATCCTGTTGTCGTTTTTGTCGCGCAAATCGTTAAAAGTACGCAAAGTGCTGAGCGGCAACAGCGTTATAATCATAGACAAGTCGGGTATCAACTACGCAAATATGAAAAAAATGAATATGAATATCGACGATCTGATAGAAGCGGTACGCACTGCCGGTTACGTCGATTTTTCGCAGATAGCGTATGCGATATTCGAGACCAACGGTCAGCTTTGCGTCGTCGAAAAAGAGCAGTCTCAACAGGACGGGGAACAGCCGCAGCCGCAAAAAGCACTGTTGCCGTTGGAGCTTGTAATAGACGGAAAGTTCAACGAAGAAAACATGACGCTGTCGGGTACGGCGAGATCGGAGATCGAGCGCGTGCTCGGCGAAAACAAATTAAGGCTTTCCGATCTGCTGTACGCCGATGTCAGGCAAGACGGCAATGCGTATTTTTCCCCAAAACGTAAGCCTGCGTTTTGCAGCACGCTAAATATAAGCGGAGGTGACAACTGGTGAAAAAGGTAGTCGTTATACTGGTGGTGTTTGCGCTTATGTTGAGCGCAATGATAGGCGAAATTGTATACGTAAACGATTTTTACGGCGACCTGCAGTCCGATCTGGAAACGATAGCACTGAGTATCGATGCAAACGAAGAAAACGTGGATAACACGCGGACGTCCGAACTGTGCGACAAACTTGTAAAAAAGTGGGAGAAAGGCAAAAAGCTGCTGCTTACATTGCAAAATCATAATACGGTACGTAATCTCGACGATAAGATAATAAGTTTAAAAGCGGTGGTGGATTCCGATAATTATAACGATGCCGTTATATTTGCGCGGTCTGCCGTCAATTATATAGACGACGTTTTGCTGGACAGTATGCCCTTCATTTCGAATTTGCTGTAAAACGGTTCACCGGCTCGACTTTAAAATTCAGACTGTTCACAAGCGCCGTACACAAAACAATTGATTTTTCTTTGTGATTGTATTATAATGGTTTTATGGAGTTTGTCGAACTTAAGAATCATCTGAAAACTCAAAAACCGCATTCATGTTATTGCTGTTACGGCGACGACGATTTTTTGGTCGAACGCGCCGTTTCGCTTATATGCGGACTTGCCGGAGAACCCAAACCGTTCAATTGCATCGACAGAGAGTTCGAAAGTGCGAAACGCATCACCGACGAGCTTATGCAACTGCCTGTGATGAGTGACCGCCGAGTCGTGGTAGTCCGAGGAAAGGTAGACGGCGGCGCCGTTGCCGAATATCTTAAAGATCCCAATCCGACATCGGTGCTTGTTATCCCCGAGTATACGCCGCACGACAGTTGGAACAAGACTTCCGCAGCGGCTTTGCCCGAAGGCGCGATAGGAGTGGATTGCAACAGGCTGAGCGCAGAATATGTGATACCTTTCGTCAGGGCTTTGGCGTCGCGTACGCAGACGCAGATAAGCGATAAGGCGATAGAACTCTTGCGATTACGGTGCGGCGGTTATATGACCCGTATAAATTCGGAAACGCAAAAACTTACGATGCTCAGAGCAGGAGAAACCGTTACCGAAACCGACATAACGCTAAACGTAGAACCCGATGCCGAATTTGTGGTATTCGAGCTGTGCGACTGTATTCTTTCCGGTAATTCCGCACGCGCGCTGTCCGTGGTGGACGGAATGGCGAAGAACAACGATCTTGTTGCGGCGTTTACCTTGATATATAACAGGTTCAGAAAAATTTTTGCGGCGGCTGTAGATCCCGAAGGGCTTGCCGGTCTGGGCGTAAAACCGTATCAGGCGGCAAAGCTTAAATCGGAAAGCGTAAGATTTTCCAAAGTACGTTTGAAAAACATTATCGATATGCTTGAAAAAGCGGATTACGATTATAAAACCGGAGCTGTAACGGTTTACGATGCGCTTGTTGGCTTTGTGGCGCAGGCATCGTATACCGGCGGCTGAAACTGTCAACGGAGGCATAATGATTGATATATCCAAAAAGAAGTTGCCGACGCCGGCGATATCCGCAATGGTGTATATAAGCTATTGTGCGATGTCGTGGTTCGTTATGCGCGGTAATCTTGCTATGTACGGAAGCAGGATGGATTTTCCGTCGTGGTTTACAAACGACGCATGGGCATTTTTCTTGGGCGGACTGTTTCCGTTTTTGCTCTACGGTATTTTTACGACGTTTGTTTTTAAAATGTTACCTTTAAAGACGGGCGGCGGCGATGTTAAGTCAATTAAATACGGTTTGAATTACGCCGTTATTGCCGCTAACCTGATTTTGTTTTTGCTTAAGTTCATGTATATAGCGCTGCCGCTTTATGCGCCCGTCATAGATATAATAATCGATCCGGTCGTAACGGTGGGCATTGTAGCGCTTTATATGTGGTATGCTTTTTATCTCGATTATGTGGATAGATCCGTATATCACGCGGTCGTAACGCAGGTGCTCGGAGTATTTCTGGCGGTTTACGGATTGCTTGCTCTTATAAATACGGTATTGGCGGTGGCGTAACATGAAAAATCACCGGTCTGTCGGTTTTAAATTAGTTGCTTTAATATTGTGCGTCGCCGCAACCGTTTTCGGATTTGTCGGGTGTGCGGACAATGGTGCGCCCGAACATTCTGTTTCCGCACCTCAATACACCGTGCCTACGGAAAATTTCGAACGCGCGCTTGCCGAATTTATATCCGGAAGGGAAGACCGTACGAGTTTTACTCAAAAAGAAAGATTCGCAGCGGAATATTTAAACGGTAAGCTGTTGTCGTACGGGTATACGGATGTCGCAATGCAGGAATTTGCCGCCGAGGAAGGCGACACGAACGGGCTTACCAGTCAGAACGTTGTCGCAAAGCTTAAATCCGTATCGGGCGGAAGCGGTGCGAAAAACGTGATAATAGGCGCGTACTACGACAACAGATTTTCCGCTCCTTATAAAGGCGGTTATTCGGACGGCGCGGAAGCTGCGTTGAACGGCGGAACGGGCGTCGCATCTTTACTTTGTATTGCGGAATATCTTGCCGAAAATAAGGAACGGTTGGCGTTGGACTACGACGTTACGATCGTATTTTTCGGTGCCTCGTATTATACCGCGGCAGGCGCACGTGCGTTTTACGATAAAATGAACGGAGACGAAGTTTCGAATACCGTACTTATGGTGGAACTGCAAAGATTGGGCGTCGATCATGTTTACGCTTTTTCCGACGTGCGCGAAACAAAACGCGAAGGATTTTTCGATAGTATCGCCGCTGATAAAAGTCTGGATATTTATAAGATAACGCAGAAAACGCCGCTCATAACCGCAACAAGCGCGCTGGAAGGGATACCTTTTTATCAGTGGGCACATAACGGTGTGTTCGGCGTGTTCTTCAACAATAATGTGCCTACTCTCAATCTCATTGGCGCAAACTGGGAGACGATAAATTTAAACGATACCGAATCCAAAAACAATGACAACTTGTCATTTACGGAAAACGATAAGCTGGATGTGCTTAAAAGAATGTATCCCGACTATGCTCGAAAAATGGCGGCGGCAGCGACATTGGTTATCGATTCTCTTGCGGATGACGATTTTTTGTCTGTCATGGAATACGATCGAAAAAATTTCCCCGAGACCGAAATTCTTACGAAACAGTGGATATGGTATGTGATCGTGGCAGGGATAATGGCAATAGCTGCAGGCGTTATGCTTTTGATATGTTCGCACCTCGGTAAAAAATATCCTCATGTCGTAAATAGACCGCGAAAAATGAAAATGGCCGTATTCGGTATGGACTATGAGGACAAAAACTCTGCGGATATTTTTATAGATGTAAAGAACGGCGGAAACCCGTTCGAAGAAATTTTTCCGGGTGTAAACAATAATGTGCGGCGTTCCTCCGATCCCGCAGACGAGATATTTCCGCCGCTGTTTTCGGTGCTTGAAAGTGACCGCGGTTTCTCGTCACAGGAGGAAAAAAATACCGATGAAAATCCGCAGGATCCGTTTGACGTAAAAGGGGATACGGATACGAAAGTTGCCGAACCGTCCGACGATGATCCTCAAGTGCAGGATCAAGATCCTTTCGCTCCGAACAAAGAACCGGAAGTTAAAAAGACAGCCGTTAAAAAGCGTAAAAAACCGGCGGCAGACCAAAAGAGCGCAACTGAAAAGAAAGGCAAAAATAAAGACGACGGTACGGATAAGAAGCTATAACGGAATTGTCGATATCGACGGGAAATAAAAAAGGCGTTACTTTGTTAAGTAACGCCTTGCTTTTATCGGTATTTCAACCGCCGAACCAGCCGCTTATCGTTTTGCCCATATTGGCGAAAAATTCGGAGATCCCGAATTGATCCATCATGTCGCCCATTACGAGCGCAAAGTCGAATTTATCCACTACTATGAAACACCAAAGTATGACTACCGCCAAAGTGGCGACTATCAGGATAAGCACGTTAAGCAGACAGCTTCGCACGTTAAGCGGACTGCGCAGCTTTTTAAGCTTGGTGTTGGGATCGTTGCTGTCTTTTATAGCCTGCTCGAGCTGTGCCGCCGTCATTTGATCGGGCGACATATTGGCAAGGGGAACGGACGGAGTGCCGTTTGCCGTTCCGTTGGGCTGCGCCGCTGCCGCCGCGCCTTTCTTATCCTTTTTTTCTTTGCCCTTTTTTTCCTTTACGGGTTTCGGTTGTTTTTCGGGCTTATCGGTACCTTTTTTAGCCATGGTAATCCTCTATACAACAATCTAATGTATAGTATATAGCATATTCGTTAAAAAATCAAGTACTTTTAGATAAATAGATAGCGATTATTAAGTGTAAAAGAATGATTTAAAGGTATTTAAAATAAAAAACGTTTAAAAAAATAAAAAATCGGTCTAAAAACGATTGAAAACATAAACGTAATATTGTATACTTAAATGGGTGTATCGTACTATGTGGTTTTTTGATAAGATCTACGATAAGATGCTCGATAAACCGTGGGCGTGTGCTTTGGATATAATCCTGACCGCATTCCTTATCTACGGATTGATCGTGTTTTTAAAAAAGAACAATGCCGGGCGGCTTGTGTTTTTTATGCTCGGCTTTGTTGCGTTAAGCTTTGTTTTATCTGCGGAGTTTATCGGTCTTACCGTAATAGGTTCTTTAATGAAGTACGGTATTATTATTGTGTTGTTATTAGCGGTGTTTCTGTTTCCCGCGGAAACAAAACGCGGCTTGCTTAAGCTTGCGTCGCCGCGAGACACGCACGAGGCGTATACAACGGCTTACGACGTTTCCGACGACGAGCTTCATTCGGCGATCAACGACATCGTGCGTGCTGCACAGAATATGTCCAAAAAGAACGTCGGCGCGCTTATCGTTATATCCACGCAGAACCTGCCCGAGCATATCATAGATTCGGGTACGAAACTCGACGCTGTGTTGTCTTGCGCGCTGCTGGAAAGCATTTTCAATACAAAAGCTCCGTTGCATGACGGCGCGGTATTCGTTCGCGGCAATCGTATAGTCGCCGCAGGCTGCTTCCTGCCGCTTTCGCAATCCAACGCTATAGACAAAGAACTGGGAACGCGCCACCGCGCCGGTATAGGCGTCAGCGAAAACTATAACGTACTGACTATCATAGTTTCGGAAGAAACCGGCGTTATATCCATAGCGCAGCACGGAGAGCTTACGCGTTATTTCGATTCGCAAATGCTTACCGATAAACTGGAACAGACCTACGGATTGCAGGCGACGCCCGAATCGGGACACCGCCGTCGCAGAAAGGAGAATTGATCATGCAGGACCGTCAACGTGAAAACGAAAGGGCCGACGGAAAATTCGTGTCGGTTTTAAAAAAGATATTTGTACACAATATCGGATGGAAGTTGCTGTCGCTTGTTTCTGCCGCAGTAGTTTGGTCCCTTGCCGCCGGGCTTTTGTAATGACCGTCGATTTCGATGACGAACTGAAAATACCGACGGGCGACGTGGGCGATTTTGCCGTGGTCGCTTGCGATCAGTTTTCGTCAAATCCCGAATACTGGAATAAACTCGCGGCAGAAATGCCGCCTTTTTCTGCGCTCGATCTGATATTGCCCGAGTGCTTTTTAAACGAATCCGAAAAGCGTATTGCCGTAATAAAACGCGCGGCAGACTGTATGCCGAACGACAGGTTTGAAACGTACCGCGGTGCGGTCTACGTTACAAGAACTACGCCGTACGGCAGGACGCGTCACGGCGTAGTCGCGTCGGTAGATCTGAGCGATTACGACTACAGGCCCGGTTCCGACGCGCTTATACGCGCGTCCGAGCGCACGATAGAGCAGCGTATACCTCCGCGCGTAAAAATCCGCGAGGCGCTGGATATCGAACTTCCGCATATAATGTTGCTTGTCGACGACAGGGAAAAAGCGCTGATGCGCGCTTGCGAAAATGCGAAAAAAACAACTGTTTACGACGGTTTGCTCAAAGGTAACGGCGGTCATATAAAAGGCGAACTTATAACGGAGACCGAACCGCTTTACGCTGCGGTCGAATCCGTTATCTGCGCGTCTGTCAAGAAGTTCGGCACGCCGCTTTTTGCGCTTGTCGGCGACGGCAACCATTCTTTGGCGACGGCGAAATTCTGCAGTGAAAACAACCCCACGCCTTATAACGGCAGAGCGTTGGTCGAAATAGTCGACGTATACGACGCCGGACTTGTATGCGAGCCTATCCACAGGCTTGTAAAAACAAATGATACAGCAGAGTTTATAAGCGCTTTGCGCGCTGCTGTAACCGGTGAAGCCGTAACTTATATTTACGCTCCCGAGCCGTTGGAAATAAAAGTGCCGTCGGATAAGATACAGGCTATCGTACAGCTCGATGCTTTTTGCGAAAAGTATGTGGCGGATAACGGCGGAGCGATAGAATATGTCCACGGTGACGCCGCATTGAAAAAGCAAGGGCATGTAGGTATCGCAATGCGCGGCATACGGAAGTCCGAGTTGTTCGAATATGTCGTCAAAAACGGTGTATTGCCCAAAAAGACTTTTTCACTCGGCGAAGCGGAAGAAAAGCGTTATTACGTAGAGTGCAGAAAAATAAAGTAACGTTTGTTTAACGTTATATCCGTTCACGGAATATATATTAATGGAGTTTACTATCGATGAAAGCGGTCAAATTCGGCGGAACGTCCATGTCTACGGCGGACAGCATACTTCGCGTGAAAGATATAATACAAAGCGATCCGGAACGCAGATTCGTGGTCGTTTCCGCGCCGGGCAAATCGGAGACCGAAGAGAAAGTTACCGATATGCTGATCGATGTGGCGGCTAAGCGCAGGGAAGATCGTGCGGCGGCATTTAAGCATGTGCGCATTCGTTACGAGCGGCTTTGCGACGGCACGGGCCTTGCCGCCGATCTCCTGTCCGATGAGTTTGTGTCGATAGAGAACGCTTTGCCCGATGCCGATTACGACTACATAGTTTCGCGCGGAGAGTATTTATGCGCAAAACTGCTGGCGGCGCTGTTGGACTATGAGTTTGTCGATCCCGTCGGTCTTATAAAGTTTACAGGCAAGACTTACGACGACGGCGTTACCGAAAAAATGTGCAAGCTCGGATTGAGCGGAAAGAAAAACGCCGTTATACCAGGATTTTACGGCGGCGGCGAAAACGGGAATGCAGTTGTGTTTTCGCGCGGCGGATCGGATATTTCGGGCGCGATTGTCGCGCGCGCGGTGGGCGCCGAACTTTACGAAAACTATACCGATGTGGACGGATTTATGACGTGCGACCCGAGGATAGTTCCTCACGCTTCGGTCATCGATGTACTTACGTACAAGGAACTCCGCGAACTTGCGTATATGGGCGCAA
>CAJUBY010000013.1:34851-46758 GCA_910585055.1 uncultured Christensenella sp.
TATATCTTATAAAGAACTGCGCGAGTTGAGCTATATGGGCGCAAACGTCTTACATCCCGAATCGATATTTCCGGTAAGGAAAGCTAATATTCCAATACATATCAGAAACACGTTCAACGAGAGCGCCACGGGCACTAAAATAGTGCCGACGGAGGAGTTTTTGTCGGGCAGGCATTCGCGTAAAAAAAATTTGCCGATAACGGCTATCGCCGGCAGGAAACACTTTTTTTCGTTGCACATCGATAAATCGATGATGAACAGCGAGGTGGGTTTTGTAAGGCGCGTGCTTTCGTGTTTCGAAAAACTCGATATACCCATAGAGCATATCCCGAGCGGTATAGATTCTATGACGGTCGTATTTTCCGCCGTCGATAACGATACTTTAAACGCGTTGACCGATGCGGTCAAAAGGGAAGTTCAGCCGGACAATATATCGCTTACGACCGACGTGGCGCTTATTGCCATAGTAGGACACGGTATGAAGTCCCGTCCCGGTACAGCGGCGCGTGCGATAAACAGACTGTCCAATGCCGGTATAAACTTGCGCATGATAGATCAGGGTGCGTCGGAGATAAATATAATACTCGGGGTGTCCGATGCGGATTTCGACAGAGCGCTTATAGCGCTAAACGGCGAGTTTGAAGTGTGACCACGATTCTGCTTTAAAAGTACATAAATAAAAATACAAGACGCCGTAACGTATGCGAGCGTCTTGTGTTTTTATATCGACAGGCGGTTATATCTTATTCGGTATCTTTCGTCCAAACTGCATAAAGCGCAGTGCCGCTCGGTATCGTTTGCCGTTCGTCGTAGGATAGGGTACATAAAATGCCTTTTGCATTTAAATACGATGCGTAAACGACGGCGCCGCTCGGTTCGGTTGCCCAGCCGGCAAAGGTATATCCCATTCGAACGGGCGCGCGCAAGTTTGCCGCATATTCGAATTTTGTGTAGTAAGACGGTTCGACGGGAGATCGTTCTGCGACTAAACAGTCGATCGAACAATCCTTAACTATATAACTGCTGGAATTTGATAGTCTTTTATATTCGTATACAAACGATTTTACATAAGCATAGACCCCGTCGTATCCGATCGAACAATCGGTAAACACCGGTACGTTTCCGCCTAATGACGCGCATCCGCCGTACGGAAGATCGTTCTTGTCTTTGAAATTAAACGGTATATATGCGGCTGTTCCGTTGCTCGAAAAATCATGTACGCCGTAATCGATACCGAATGATTCGTTATCGATCTTTTTTATGCCGGGATGTAATGTTACTCCTTGCAGTTTATTGCATTCGGTAAAAGCGTTGCGTTCTATATATTCGATAGATTCTGGCAGATAAACGGATGTAAGGTTTTTGCAAGCGGAAAAGGCAAAAGACTCTATTGTTTTTACTCCGTCCGGAATAATTACGATAGAAACATCGCTGTGGCTGAACGCACTTTTGCCGATAGCTGTTACGTAGTCAGGAATGACACTTGTCTTGTTCCCGAAGATTACGGTATTGATATCCGTTTCTATAAGACAATTTTCGTCGCTTTTGTATGTTTTATTTAGCGGATCTACTTTGATTTCTGTCAGAATGGGACAGTCGATAAAAGCTTGATCTATCTTATTTACAGAAGCCGGTATCGTTATTTTTGATAAAGAATGACAGCTTTTAAATGCGTTTTTTTCAATTACCGATAAATACTCGGGATAATTTATTTCCGATAAAGAATAACAGCTGGCAAATGCGTCGCTTTCGATGACTGATAATTGCATCGGAAAGTTTACTTCGGATAATAAATGACAATTTCTGAATGTGTTGAATTCTATGACGGATAAATATTTGGGTAAAGTTATTTTTTTAAGAGCCGTACAGTTTGCAAATGCGCCTGCGCCTATTGCTTTTACGCTGTCTGGTACCGTCAGATCTATGATATTTACATTCGAAAAAGCGTAGTCGAATATTTCCGTCACGTATTCCGGGATAACGCTTCCGCAAGACCCGTAAAACAGTGTCGTATCGTTGTCTTTACGCAGAACACAGTTGCCGTCGCTTTTGTAAACCTCGTTGTTTGTGTCTATTTCTATTTCGTTGAAACTGTTGAAATTGCCGTAGATGGTATTTACGTTTTCGGAAATGCTGATTGTTTTATAGTTTACGCAGTTATCGAATGCTTTCATATTCAATACTGTCATTGTTTCCGGTATCCGTACATTTTTTAAAGACGTACAATTTTTGAATGCCGCGTTTCTTAAAAAGGTAATACTGTCCGGAATATATATTTTGGTTACTTCCGAAAAATTTTCGAATGCGTTTTTATCCAAACACGTTATTGTTTTTTCGTTTATTTTCGACGGGATTATTACGGTGCCTGCCGATTTTGTCAGGCTGTTGGCTTTTAACGATACGGAGCCGTCCGGTTCCGTATGCGCCAAAAATAACGTGCCGTTGTCCTTTACCGTATATTCGATCTCACGAGATTTGTCCGAATCCAAAACGTCGATCAGATCGCCGTGCGCTTTGACGCTTATTTTGTACGTTCCGTAGTTGCTTGTAATTTTAAAAAGATCGAAAGCTGCTTCAGTAGTAATATACTCTTTGCCGTCGACATAAACGGCGTATTCGACTGCGTTTTTTATCGGCGTCCATGTAAGAATATCGTCATCTATGCTTACATCGGCAGGAGCGGAGAGTATGATTCTTTTATTGTTCAAATGTTTCGAACATGTCAAAGCAAATAATGCGCAAAGTGTTGTGACGGCCGTAAAAACAAGTATCGCGGCAAAACGCTCGGCAGCTTTCAATTTTTTCATGACGGTCTCCTTTTATTAATCGTATTCGGTTATATAATCCAATTCAAAGTATGCTTCTGTACCGTTACATTCGCTCAACAGTTGTAGCCAACCGTCATCGTCTATACCTATTTTATATGACCAGTCGCATATTCCTTGATAATTAGTAATTGCTTCCATGTTGTGTCCGTACATAATATTTATATGATCTATAGCATATGGAATAAAATCTTCGATATTGTTTTGTAAATTTTTTGCAGCCTCAAATAATAAATAATTTCCTATTTGTAAATCTACATTATTTTCGTTGTATGAAAAAAACAATTTGTTACTGATATTAGGATAGCTCGCAAATACAGAATTGATATATTCGATCCAGTTTTCGAGATTGCCGCCGGTATCGCAAACGGAACATATCCATCGGATGTTGTGATAATAAAGATTCTCATTTTGGCTATAATTCCAAGTTATGCTATTATAATATGGTACACTTTCGTCCGGGATAGCAAATCTTATTTTGTGGTCATTTTGTATTGCATCGCAAATTTTATTATTAAGATCACTTTCGTCGGTTCCTGACAATAAGTAATATCCTTTAAAATAATGATTTAAATAATCGCGGTAAAACCAATCCTGGGATAGTATATCGTTCAAAATAATCACACTGGAGTCATTAATCATTAATTCTTCCATTTTTTTAAACATGCTATAAACAAACGTCGTAAGTATATCTGTATTTATATGATAGTCTGGATAAGTAAGCATTTTTTTGTGAGCTTGAGGTATTCTAGTTTCGTCCAAATCATTTATCAAGATTAAAAAACAGTCTCGATGATTAGATTTAATTGAATTTAAAAGAAATTCCAAATCATCCATCTGTTCGTAGACTTCGTTTCTGTCTAGTGTCATTCCGTCCTCTTTTGTATATTGATAAAATTTGATATCTATAATCACTATGCAATTTTCGAAATTATATCCTCCGAAACTATTAGTATAATCGTATATTTCTATCGGATGCCCGTAAAACCAATCTGTAGCGTCAACATCGAGATAGCTATGTTCATCATGGTTGGCAAAATAATACATCCCGTCGTAATTGCCTAAATCATCGAATGCATTTACAGGTTTTAGTGTGTCGATAGGGAAGATAACTGTAATTACTGATATTACAATCATCATAGATATAATGATGTGGATTTTTATTTTTTGTTTGGTCATGTTAGTATCTCCTTTGGTTTCGCACATAAAAACGGCACCGCAAAATGTGATTGCGACGCCGTTGTCGGTGCGTGTGATTAAATTGTGACAATAATATCACATTGCGAAAGATTTGTCAACGGATATTCGTAAAATTATTAATATTTTTTTATACCGAATTTTAGCGCTCGATCTTGCGTCAAACGCTTGACATGAGTTGCGCTGTATGGTATAATTTTTACCGAACCGCACGAAAAGGGTAATGGATATCGGCTCTGCCGAAACCCCGACGGCGAATACTAAACGGAGGTAGGCTATGTTTGCGATTATCGAAACGGGCGGAAAGCAATACCGCGTATGTGTCGGCGACGTTCTGGATATAGAACGTATCGACGCGGAACCGGGCGCTACCGTCAACTTAAAGGTGCTCATGACGGGAGAGGGCGAAAGTATCGTCACAGGCGCTGCGGCGGAAGCGAAAACCGTCAATGCGACCGTCGTGCGTCAGTTCAGGGCGCCCAAAGTCATTGTTTTTAAGTACAAAGCAAAAAAGAACGTACGCAAAAAACAAGGTCATCGTCAATACTACACGCGCGTTAAGATCGACGCTATAGTATGATAACCGTCACGCTGTTCAAAAAGGACGGGCGCGTAACGCGTGTTCGTTCCGAAGGGCACAGCGGATTGGCGGAAAGCGGAAACGACGTTTTGTGCGCGGCAGTATCCGCGATCGTTCAAACAGCGTATATGGCGCTTGTCGATTTGGACGACGGAACAGGATATAAAAGATCGCACGGAAAATTCGAGTTTGACGTGCCGGAAGGAAAAGCGGCGCACGATTCGGATGTAATAATCCGGGCAATGTATATCGGCTTAAAGGATCTATCGAGCGGATATCCGCAAAATCTCAAATTGGAGGAAGCATAACATGTTTATAGATATTCAGTTGTTTGCCCATAAAAAGGGCGGCGGTTCCACTAAAAACGGAAGAGACAGTAACGCGCAGCGCTTGGGCGTAAAACGTGCGGACGGTCAGTTCGTTTTGGCTGGAAACATTCTCGTTCGCCAGCGCGGCACGAAATTTCACCCCGGTGAAAACGTCGGGCTCGGCGGGGACGACACGCTGTTCGCGCTTGTCGACGGCAAGGTCAAATTCGAGAATAAGGGCGATCGTAAACAGGTGAGCATTTATCCTGTCGCCAACTAACAGATAAGAAAAGGGCATTAGCCCTTTTTTCGTAAAAGGAATCGGCGGATATGTACAATACAGAGCCAAACAGGATAACGGTTGATTCGGAGGATCTGGACGTTAAAGCGACGCTCGAATGCGGTCAGCTGTTCCGTTTCGAAAAAACGGACGTCGGATATACGGTAAAATCGGGCGGAAATACATGCCGTATAACTTCCGTCGGAAAAGAGATCTATATCGACACGGCGGCCGTCGATTTTTTTGTTAATTTCTTTAATCTGGACCGCGATGTCAACCGTACAAAACGCGAGCTTTCCAGATTTCCGGAGCTTACGGACGCTATAGCGAGCTGCGGCGCGCTACGCATATTGCGTCAACCGCTGTTCGAGACCATAATATCGTTTATAATTTCCGCAAACAACAATATTCCCAGGATAAAGATGATAATAAACAGGATCTGCGCGGCGTTCGGCGACGTCTTTCCGAATCCCGAACAACTTGCCGGTATGCAGATCCGACAGCTGGACGCGCTCGGCTGCGGTTACAGATCGCAATACATATCCGACACTTCCAGGATCTGCGCAGAGACAGACATACTTAACAGATTGTTTGCCGCGCATACTGCGGATGCTCAAAAACTGTTGATAAGTTTGCCCGGTGTCGGACAGAAGATCGCGGACTGCGTAACGCTGTTCTCGCTCGGCAGACTGGAAGTATTTCCGGTGGATACGTGGATGTTTAAAACACAGCGCGAAGGCACCGAAACGGAGCTTCAGCTCCGCACACGGCTCATGAACAAATACGGCGCATATGCCGGATATGCGCAACAGCTCCTTTATTACTACAACGCCATTTTGCGTAAAGGTCAATGATGTCGCTTGCCGATAGTTTTGCGGAACTCTTCAGATCGATCAATATGGTCACCGTATGTCTTTGGATCGCCGGATTCATATTGTTTTGCGTGGAATTTTTTCAGCCGATGCACGGTGCGGCATATTGTTTGGGCGTTTTGCTTTTGGGCGCGGCGTTTGTCACGCGCACGGTGTACGGATCGCCCGGCGTAGCTTTTATGTTTGTGTTTATAACGGCGATAATGCTTTTCGGTGTACATTGCGTTTCTTTGGCTACTCAAAAACGCGACTGGTTGCGTGTGGCGCGTATAGAAAAAGCGGGGGAACGCAATCGAAAATACGGTTCGTTGGCAGGCGGTGTCGGTATAGCGAATACGCCTATAATTTTTACGGGTAACGCTACAATAAACGATATCAATCTGATAGTTTACAGTGAGTCGCCTATAAAGCAGGGCGAAAAAGTAAAGATCGTAAAGATCACGCCCGATAAAATCATAGTTACGCGCGTCGATTGAAACTTTGCTGCGCAAAGCGCCAAAGTTCTATCGATACGATAAAATTCATAATATAAAACACTATGAGTTTTATCGAGCAAACTGTAAAAATATTTTCAAACACGGCGGAATTTAAGTTTCAGGTCGCAATGTTCGGGCGTGACGCTTTTTATATAGAAGGCGCACGCCCTATTAAGATCGACGAATCCGAACTTATATTCAAAACGCAGAAAGAGCTTATAACCGTAACCGGTGAGCGACTTGCGGTCAGGGAGCTGACGTCAGACTGTATGTCGGTAGTCGGTAGGATAAATGCGTTTACGGTGACCGAACTATGAAAACCGTAAAAAGCGCCGATGTACGTTTGCCGAAAAACTCCGCCGCAGATACGGAATCTCGACGCATTGCGGCGGAGCGCCGTATCCGAAAAAGACAAATAGCGAAAGAGCGCCGCGCTCAGGCTGTAAAGCTTGCCGAGGAGAACGCGGCAATAAAGAAGCGTGCGGCTGTCGAACGCGCGCAACAGATCAAAAAGATAAAGTCCGAACGTAAAACCGCCGAACTTGTACGCAAGCGTCAACGCGAGCTCGAGCGCGAAGAAATACGAAAAGCGCGTGCAAAACTTGCCGCGGAAAGACTTAAGCGCAGAAAAGCCGTTTATGCGAAGTTAAGACGCAAGCTCGGTAATAGGCGCGAGGGGTTCGGATATGTCAACAGCGGCGTTTTGCCGCGTACGGAACTCGTGATAGGCGGAGACAGGACGTCGGCTGTGACGCGGCTTTCGTCCGCCGGTATTACCGTTTCAGATGTACGCGTAACAGAAGGTAAGACAGTCGTTAAAATACGGAAAAAAGACTTGCGTAAAGCTATTGCTATTTTGGATGAAATGTGCTATACTCACAGTGTCGGCGCTACATTCGGGATTGGAAGATTTCTCCTGTTTTGGGCGTCGCGTGCCGGGCTTTTGCTGGGCGCTGCCGTATCGGTTGCGGTTTTGAACGTTTTATACGGATATGTTTGGCAGATACGTATCTCCGGTAACGAGCTTCAGTCTGCGGCATCGATCGAGTCGGCGCTTAAGCGTGCAGGGGTTTCGGTCGGGTGTAAAAAGTCCGAACCTCTTGCCGAGCGCGTAGCCAAAGCTTTGGACGGAATGACGGGCATAGCGGATGCGTCCTGCGAGATCCGCGGCACTACACTGTATGTGCGTGTTCTAGAATCAAAAGATTTCGAGATACGGCAGAAGTATTATTCGTACCGTTCGGAGTACGACGCCACCGTTACGCGCATTGTTATGCGCAGCGGTACCGCGTCGGTCAAAAACGGCGATGTGGTAAAGCGCGGAGACGTACTTGCCGACGGAAACGTATATTCGACTGCCGGCGAACTGCTTTACAGCGGAGAATGCGACGCGGATATTTACGGTAACGTATCTATCACTTTTACTGCCGATGTGTCTGTTACCGCAGTGGAATACAAGCGTACCGGAAGAAGCAAAAACCGTACGGTGTTCGAATTGTTCGGCTGCAAAATGGGCAGTGCGGCGCCACCTTACAAATCGTATGAAATGTCGTCGCATACGGCAAACTACGATGTGTTGCTTCCTTTGTATGTTACCACTTACAGATTTTACGAAACAAAAGCTGTGGAGTACGAACGCGACGTCAAGGAAGTTGCGGAAGATTACGCTCGGTCTAAGATAGACGAATTGGGTTTTGCGGGGGATTTCGAGTATTCGTATAACGTAAAACCAAAAGTCGCGGGACTTTATACCGTGCATTTGTTTTTAAGCGGAGAAACATTGATATCGAAAGGGGTTTCGGAAAGATCCGCGACATAAGAAAATTATCTGTCGGAGTATTTCGCAGTTTGAATAAAACTATCAAAAACGACGAGTTGCGCGCAGTATTCGGTGCGTACGATGTCAATATAAAAACTCTGGAATCTATCTGTTCCGTTAAAGTCCGTACGACGCCCGACGGCGTCGAAATACACGGGAAAGTCGGCGACGCAGAGACTGCCGGGCTTTTGCTGGACAAGCTGTGCGCCGCTGTGCGGCGCGGCGAGAATATTGACCCGGACAAGGTGCGGCAGTATTACGATATTCTTGCCGAAGATCCCGACGGTGTGGAGCGAATGACCGCTCAGCCTGTTTGTGTCAATGCTCGAGGTCAGAAGATATATCCGAAAACGATAAGACAGAAAACATTTACGGATGCGGTAAGTTCCAATCTGCTTACCTTTGCGGTAGGCCCGGCAGGCACGGGCAAGACTTATCTTGCCGTGGCGATGGCGGCGAATGCCGTTAAAAAGGGCGCGGTGGATAGGATAATACTTACGCGTCCGGCTATAGAAGCAGGCGAAAAACTGGGGTTTTTGCCCGGCGATCTGCAAATGAAAGTCGATCCGTATCTCAAACCGCTGTACGACGCGCTCGGCGACATGTTCGGAGACGATTATATGCGGCTAATAGAGCGCGGTACCGTGGAGATCGCACCGCTTGCGTATATGCGCGGCAGGACGTTGTCTCATGCGTTCATAATCCTCGACGAAGCGCAGAACACGACGCCCGAACAGATGAAAATGTTTTTGACAAGGTTCGGCGAGGGCAGCCGTGTTATCGTGACGGGCGACGTAACCCAGATCGACCTTAAAGGAGAAAGATCGGGATTGATCGAAGCGGAACAGGTGCTTAAAGACGTGGACGGTATAGCGTTCGTGCATTTGTCGGAATCCGACGTTGTCCGTCACGGGCTTGTTATGAAAATCGTAAAGGCATACAATAATTATTCGCAAAGGAGAAATCATGCCGGAAACGGAAAAACAGAGTGACAGCAATATATCGTACAAGCCGCCGCAGAGTGCGTATTTTTGGCTTGCCGGTATTTTCGGGATAGTATATGCCGTGATCTACATATCGCTTGTGGTTTTTGTGCATTACAATGCTACGGGTACCGGAATACTCGGTTTGAGCGACGTGCAGGCGAATACGCTGTATGCGTTTGTATTCTTGTTCTTTTTGGTCGCGTTGTACATTTATATGGTTGTATCGCGCAGTGAACTGCTGTTTTCTATGAAACGTGTCGGCGCGCTGATGTCGATATTTACATTCGTAGTAATATTGAATATAGTACTTTTGGCGTTCAATCCGTATTTGATATGCGTAGCTTTGACGGCGATGCTTGTCCTGCCGTTTTCCAAAAAAAGCGATGCGTTTGTTTTGAATGCGTTTTCTTGCTGGATATCGTCGTTTGTTCTTATAGCCACGCTCGATCACAACGAATTTCCGGCTGTGGCATTTACTCTGATAACCGGAATGATAGGCGGCGCTGTGGCTACCTATACATTCCCGTCCAATATGACGCGTGTAGTGTCGGTATTGCGTACGTTTGTCGCCGGCGCTGTTACAATAGTAGTTTATTTTGTTTTGCTTTCTACGTATAAGCTGGATATGAAACCGTTTGTAGATAACATCATGTATATAGGGATATCCGTCGCCGGCGAACTGTTGCTGACCGCAGTTCTCGTTCCTATAGTGGAATGGGTGTTTAATCTAACGAGCGATTTCAAACTTACCGAGCTTATTAATCACAAAGCTCCGCTCATTCACAGGCTGAGCGTGGAAGCGCCGGGAACGTTCAATCACAGCCTTGCCGTCGCCAACTTCGCTGAAATATGCGCCGATGCGATAGGCGAGGATCCGTATCTCGCTCGGGCGTGTGCGTATTATCACGACGTAGGCAAATTGAGCAACGTCGAATACTTTACCGAAAATCAAGCCGGTTACAATCCTCACGACGAAATACTTCCGGAGGTGTCGGCAGAGATCATACGCAAGCATACTACGGACGGTTACGAACTTTGCAAGCAGCACAGAGTGCCGGAAGAAGTGGCGCATATGACAATAGAACACCACGGAACGCTGCCTATAATGTATTTTTACAATAAAGCCAAATCGCTCACCGACGGCGAGGTGGATATCGACGAATACCGATACCGCGGAGAGATCCCGACCGGCAAGATAGGCGCTATTATAATGATATGCGATTCGGCGGAAGCCGCTATTCGTGCCATGGACAACCCTACAGGCGATAAGGTGGACAGGCTTTTGAAGGGCATGATCGACGAGAGACTTAAGCTGGGTCAGTTCGACAACTGCGCCATAACAATGAAAGATCTCACCGCCATAAGACTTGCGATTGTAGGCGCGTACGGCGGACTTTATCATAAACGAATCAAATACAATATCGGACGTGACGGCATAAATGTTTAAACTTACGGGAGACGTGCTGCCCGATTTCGGCAGACTTGCGGGGATAATATTTCATATCTTAAAGCTGCGCGGCGATGCTTTTGTCGATATAACGTTGACGAATGACGCAGATATGCGTGAACTTAACAAAACAACGCGTTCTGTCGATAAGACTACAGATGTTTTGAGTTATCCGGCGCTGAACGAAATATCCGAATTTACACGTAAAAATTATCCTTACGATTACGACGTCAACCTTAAAGCCGTCGGTCTCGGCGAAATAGCGATAAATACGGATGCCGCGGCTCGGCAGGCGGAAGAGTACGGCACGGGCGAACGCGAGATAAATTATTTGTTTGTGCACGGAATGTTGCATCTTTTGGGTTACGACCACATCGAAGAGAACGATAAAGCGGATATGCGTAATCTCGAAGAACAGGTTTTGTCCGAAACGGATAAATCGGTAGTGGTAGCCGTCGTCGGCAGACCGAATGCCGGAAAGTCGTCGATAGTCAACGCGATAGTGGGCGAAAAAGTGTCTATTGTGTCGCCTAAGCCGCAGACGACGCGCGACAGGATAACGGGAATTTGTACGGAAGGAAACAGACAGATCGTGTTCTTGGACACGCCCGGTATGTTTAAGCCGCGCACAAAGCTGGACGAGCATATGGATAAAAGCATAAAAAGCTCGCTCGGCGGCGATGCGGATGTCGTCCTTGTTGTGCTAGACAGTACAAAGGGTATTACGGAAGCGGACGAAAAGCTTATAAAGGAACGGCTCAAAAGCAAAATTCCGCTTTATATAGCGCTTAACAAGACCGACATAAAAGGGTACGACGGCATATATCCGTTGCTAAAAAAGCTCAATCCTTATATGATGCGTAATGACGGACGTTCCGTAAAAGATGTTATTCCTACCAGCTGTAAAACAGGCAGAAATATAGATGTGCTTAAAAATGCGTTATTCGGAGAATGTAAAGACGGGGGGTTTTTATTCCCTGCGGACGAATATACCGACCGACCCGTAAAGTTTGTCATCGCCGAAACGGTGCGCGAAAAAGCTCTGTTGTTTTTGCAGGACGAAATTCCGCACGGTGTGGGCGTAAGCGTTAGGCAGATAGACGAAAATGCCGATCCC
>CAJUBY010000014.1:0-1339 GCA_910585055.1 uncultured Christensenella sp.
CCGATATCCGCAGCTTTTATACTCGGCGCATCGTTTACGCCGTCCCCGGTCATAGCCACTATCATGCCGTTTTTACGCCACGCCTTTACTATACGCACTTTATGCTCCGGCGAAACGCGCGCGAAAACACGCAGTGTCTTGACTCGTTTTTCCAGCTGTTCGTCTGTCATTTTCTGAAGTTCCGCGCCGGTTACGGTCTGCTTTCTGTCATTGCATATCCCGAGGGCGGATGCTATCGCAAACGCAGTACACGGATTATCGCCTGTTATCATTACCACTTCTATACCGGCGCTGCGACAAAGCGCGACCGCGTTCTTTACTTCTTCGCGCGGCGGATCTATCATGCCCGACAGTCCGATAAACGTGAGATCTGTTTCGTACTCTGCGGAATTTTTATCGGTGCGTATTTTATACGCGTATGCCAAAACGCGCATAGCATCCCCTGCCATTTTTTTGTTGGCATCGGAGACTGCGGCAATGTCACGTTGCGTAATAGGACGCTTTGTACCGTTTTCCGATATAAAAGAACACCGTTTTATAAGTTCGTCGGCAGCGCCTTTGGTATAAATATAATCTCCGTCGTTATCGCGGTTGACGGTAGTCATAAGCTTTCTGTCGGAATCAAACGGTATCTCGTCTATGCGCGGACAAGACGTGTCGAGTTTACACTTATCTATTCCGCAGCTCCTTGCATATGCGATCAAAGCCGTTTCGGTAGGATCGCCCATCATTGTAAATCCGCCGTTCTCGTTTTGCACTGCGGTGTCGTTACATAAACACATACATTTGAGCATTCGCGAAAGGCTGTCGCCGCTCGGCGAAAAATGTCCGTCGGCATATAGCGTTGTGACCGTCATTTTATTGAGTGTCAGAGTACCTGTTTTATCCGAACATATAACGTTGGTGCTTCCCAGCGTTTCCACCGCCGGCAATTTTTTTATAATGGCTTTTTTCTTCGATAAACGCTGAACTCCGAGCGCGAGAATTATAGTGATCACCGCGGTAAGGCTCTCCGGTATAGCCGCCACGGCAAGCGCTACAGCTGTCATAAACGAATCGATCATGCTGTCGGCAGTTACCGATCCCGTTCCGGCGGCGCTTAATATCCCCATTACGAAAACCGCCGCGGCAATAGCCAATACGGCTGCGGATATAAATTTACCCGTCGAATTAAGCTTTTTCTGCAGCGGCGTATCCGTACTTTCCTGAGTCTCCAGCATTGCCGCTATCTTTCCCACTTCGGCGTTCATTCCGGTAGCCGTAACTACGCCTTCCCCATGCCCGTATGTTACCGTGCTAGAACTGTAAAGCATATTGTGACGTTCCGCTACGGGGGCGT
>CAJUBY010000014.1:1349-16373 GCA_910585055.1 uncultured Christensenella sp.
GCTATCGCCCACCTTTACGTCGACGGGCATAGATTCGCCCGTAAGCGCCGAAGTTTCGGCTTTAAGCGACGCGCACTTTACAAGACGTACGTCCGCAGGAACTACGTCGCCGGCTTCCAATATAACAATATCGCCTTTTACTAACGACGCCGTAGATATTTTTTTTATCGCTCCGCCGCGCCTTACTTTGCAATAAGGCACGGTCATACTCTTAAGCGACTGCATCGCTTTTTCGGCATTGCATTCCTGAACTGTACCTATTACCGCATTCAGAACGACAATAAACATAATTATCCCGACGTCGATAAAATCTTCGTACTGTTTTTCGACGACACCTATCACGGCGGATATAACTGCCGCCGCAATAAGAACGATCACCATAACATCGGTAAACTGTTTTAAAAATTTAATAATAACGCTTTGCTTCTTTGGTTCGTTCAGTTTATTTTCGCCGCTTGCGATAAGACGCATGGCAGCTTCGCCGTCGCCGAGCCCGCGGTCCGACGTACCCAATTCCGAGAATACGTCGTCGACGGTTCTGTTGAAATAGTCCAAACCGAAACACCTCGATAATTAAATTTCTATTCTATTGTAATAAGTTTCCGCCTTTCTGTATAATAATATGTCCGTAACGGCAAAAATAACAAGCTCCGCATAAATCAATGACCAGCATACCGCGGAAATAACGTCGAAGTTTATCGATTTTATATTCAATACGATGCAAACGGTCATTACTGCAAGACCGCCGGCAAGACAAATAAGCTGACCTATCGTAACGTGTCCGTTATGCTTTACCGCCTGTATAGGGTCTGTCCATTTCAGCTTTGGCGCGGAAAGATCCCACAATGCGCCAAACACCACAAACGCCATCGTAAGCGGTATCAAAGAAAATATCGACAGTATAAAATACTCGGCGTCGAAATCGAAGATCCCTACGATGATCACAGAGATCAACGATACGGGAACAGCCAAAACCGACCATGCCAAGATCTTTGACATAAGAATTTTTTTGATACCGACGGGCAGTATTTTAAGCGATGCCATTGCGTTTCCTTCGCGCGAAAACGTAGTTGCAGCCGCATTTCCAAGCGTAGCGAACATTGTTGAGAGCGTAGTATACGTAAGCATCATGGTAAATCTCGGATCCATATACACCCCGGCATTGATAAGATCCTTACGCAGATTGCCGAACATTATCCCGAAAATCACCGCCATTATGATAGGCAAAAACATTACCACATAACATTGAAACGCTGTTTGCGTTGTACGAAGCGAGCTTAAATACTCGCGTTTCATCAACGCGCGCGTTCCGCCGGAAGTTTTGAAAACGCCTTTTTTTGTTTGCGTGTTATTCGTTTGATTGTTGGCACGTGCCGACTGTGCGTACATAAATTTTGCCGCTATCATAAGCAGCACCACTGCCGCGGCGGAGATCCCCAAAAATATTACCGTGCCGGTCACTACGGAAGGTCCTATATTAAGTCCGTACATCGGTATACCGCAAGCGGCAAAAGACAATACGGTATACGGATAAAGGATATTAAGAACGACATCCAATCGGCTCAGCATTCCGCCGATCTCTTCTTCCGAAACGCCTCCGCCTGCCGATAAAAAATACAGATATACCGAAAAGAAACCGCAGAACAGCAGTATATAAAATATAAGCGCAACGACACTGCGGTTTTTGAGCTTGCCGGCAATAAACATTACGGGTATTGCAAATAATGCCGCGATCACGAGCGGCAATGCCGGAACGACTGCGACAGTCAATACCGTTAAAACATAAAACCATGCCCATGCCTTTATCGCTATACCGAAAGCTATAAGCAACGGCAGAGCGACGACCGCGACCAGCACGGTTTCGCAAATATATACATACGACAGTTTTGCGGCAAAAACAACCGAAGATCCGACAGGCAGCATAGAGTAAAAATCGGTATCTTTGGACAAATACAATACCGTAACAAGATGTATTATTCCGAATATCAACACTATCATCGCAACGGTCATCAAAATGAAAAAGTAAAACACAGGTGCCGTTCCGGGAAGCGCCAGCAAATCCTTAAGCAAAATTATGGCTGACAAAAGGACTGCCATGACAAGGGCGTATGCGATACCGAGCAAGATACAAAACGCCGCTACACTGCGTTTGGATTTGCCTGCGCCAATTCTGAATTTATTGCGGAACATAGCTTTCAAAACGACAAAGTAACTATGCATTTTCCGTTTCTCCCGCCACGGACATAAATATATCTTCCAAGCTTTCGTCGCCTTTTGCCTTTTTTATCTCCTCCATATCTCCGCAAAGAATGAGTTTGCCTTTGTTTATTATCGCAACACGGTCGCATATCTTTTCGGCGACATCCAGCACGTGCGTGGAAAAGAATACCGTTTTGCCGGCATCGCGGTGTTCCTTCATAAGTTCTTTCAAAGCGAATGCCGCCGGCGGATCGAGTCCCATCATAGGTTCGTCCAATATCCACAGATCGGGACTGTGGATAAGCGCTCCGATTATAGCGATCTTCTGCTTCATACCGTGCGAATAACCGCTTATCCGTTTATCGAAAGCATCTTCGAGCGAAAAACGTTTTAAAAGATCTGATGTTACACGTTCTCTGTCCTGTTTGCCGACACCGTATATGTCGCCCAGAAAATCCACGTATTCGCGTCCTGTATATTTATCGAAGATTATCGGCGAGTCGGGCACAAAACCGAAATTACGTTTAGCCTCTATCGGCTGTTGCGTAATATCGTAACCGGCGATCCTGATATTCCCCGATTTTACGGGAAGGATCCCAGTCGCCATTTTTATAGTAGTGGTCTTTCCTGCACCGTTAGCGCCCAAAAATCCGAATATTTCGCCGCGGTTGAGCGAAAACGAAAGATCGTCCACCGCTTTTATTTTGCCGTTGGCATATGCCATAGTCACATGCTCGATGTCGAGCATTTTCATATTGTTTTTGATACTGTCTGTTTCGACGATCCTGTCCATATAATAGGCTCCTTATAATATTTTATTGCGCTTTACAGCGTCGATAAACTGTTTGATCTTCTGTTCGTTAGGGTTGTCCTGCGGTTTATAAAACTGCTCGCACCGCAATCCTTGCGGCAAGTATCGTTGAGTTATATATTCCGGAGAATCGTGCGGATAAATGTATTCCGTACCGCTGTCGTTAGGAGATTTAAACGTCCTGTCACGCAAATAATCGGGAACGACGTCGTCAGCACGGTCTTTGACCGCAGCCTGCGCCGCCGCTTTTGCCAAATACACGGAATTGGATTTCGGCGCCGTCGCTACCTTGATGATAGCGTGCGCGAGCGATAGATAACCTTCCGGCACACCTATATGTTCGAAAGCGGAAATAGCGGAAGTAACGACTATCAACGCCGACGAATCCGCCATCCCGACATCTTCGCTGGCGTGTGCGAGCAATCTGCGGAACAGCAACATTGGATCGCAGCCGGCTTCCGTAAGACGGAACGCCCAATACAACGCGGCATCGGGATCGCAGCCGCGCAGCGACTTGCAAAACGCCGATAACATATCGTAATACATACCGTCGTCTATAGAAAGCACCCTGTGTTGCGTAGATTCCTCCGCCACGGTCTTATCTATTACGATTTTCCCGTTATCGGACGGCGGCGTAGTTATAACGGCAAGCTCCAGTGCATTATACGCATTTCTCAGATCGCCGTTCGCTGCCCAAGCAAAATGAGCGTATGCTTCGTCGCTGATACTCACATCGAATTCTCCCATACCTTCCGGAGCCGTAACGGCGCGTTTCAATCCGCCTATTATATCTTCGGCGGTAAGCGGTTTCAATTCGAAAACACGGCAACGCGACACGATAGCGCGAGTCATCGATACAAACGGATTCTCGGTCGTAGAACCGATAAAAATTATGCTGCCTGTTTCGATTGCCGACAGTACGCAATCCGACTGTGCTTTGCTCCACCGGTGACACTCATCGAGTAAAAGATATGTACGTTTATTGAAAATCCGCAAACGCTCGTTTGCTTCTTCGATAACTTTTTTAGCTTCGGCTCTTTGTCGTGGCTGCTATTATTCCTGCCAACGTGGTCTTCCCCGTTCCCGGCGGTCCGAAAAATATACAGCTTCCCAATCGATCCGCACGGATAGCACGCAACAATAACGCACCGGGATGTAACAGGTGCTTCTGTCCGATAAAATCCGATAAACCGTGCGGACGCATCCTCTCGGCAAGCGGAGCGGATTTTTGTATATTATTTGTTAAATCGAATAGATCCATATCGTTCCGAAACCGTTGCTTTAAATTATTATATGCTTCTTGCAAAACAACAAAGTTGTGAAATCATTATACCAAATATACCGCATTCAATCAAGCGAAATCGCAAAATTTACATGAATCTCGCTAAATTTAAAAGAGTCATGCACTGCCGTCGCGGTAAAATATTATCTTGTTTCCAGATATGTCTCCTATATCCACCGAATTCGACGAATAATCGATCTTATCTATCTTCATTCTCCAATTCCCGTTCGGTTCCGAGCCGTCGACGGTTATCCTCGTATCCCGATCGTGACCCAATAGATCGAATTCTATATCGGGCGCATTATCGGCAATACACGGCGCGATCCTGACCCTGTGCCCAATACACTCAAGCCCCATAAGGCATTCGGTAACGGTAACATAATAAACGGCGTATCCGTTATCCGTATTCTCGCAGGCTGTGACCGCATCGAAAGCGTCCGAACTGACATTTAGCCGTTCGATCGGATTATTGTATTTTAGAATATTATAAGCCTTTTCGTATTCTCCTACCGAAAATAACAATTTCGCACACAGATAAGCTTCTTTGCGGCAAGAAAACCCGAATAAATTGTTGCAGCGTAAATATTTTACCGATCGCGCGTAACGTTCCGCGGTATTTCGCAATGTTTCGGAATAAGTTTTATACCGTTCCGAATTGCTTTTGCAATGAGCGGCAAAAAAATGCAGCAATTCGACAGTTATTTTATCTTCGAAAATATTTACAACGCTTTGTGCGTTATTCCCGGTATTATTACAAAAACGCAGCGCAACATCTATCGCGCGCATACAGTGTTCCGCAACCGTCGACCGGCACACTATCGTGCGCCGTCTCGACCGTCTCGGTCTGTATGAAATTATTTCGTTCACAAACGTTCCGTCTCCGGCATACTTTACGTAATCCGCTACGGCGCAAGCAACATATAGACCGTCCTTCGGATTTTCGGAGACCCATCCGTTTTCGTCCTGATTGGATAGAATTTCAGTCAAATGCCTGCGTACGGCATCCCGATCGAAATATTTTTGCGCATTAAATATAAAATACTTATCCAAACCGCAATACGATCTATCCAAGCGTTTTAAAAATGTTTCGTAAGCGGAACGTCTGTACATTATGTTTAGCGCCGTATCGCTCGAGTATAACGACGTTCTTCCCAATCTTTTATAAAACTTTCGAGACTGCAAAAAGTAATTATCGGCAGAAGTTTCGTCGATCTTCTCATCTTCGTTTTGAGTGCCGGCAACCGAAAAACAGAACACCGCACGCGACGATTTTTTTGCACCTACCGTGACCGACACCGCAACGGTCGGAGCAAATACGCTGCCGCCGCTCCTGAAGCTTTTTACCCTATCCACCTCGCCTAGAGTGTAATACGCTTCTTTATAAGCTGCATATTCAAGGACTTTACGGGAACATTGTATGCCGAACACTTTTTTACGGTCTTTTAAAACATTTCCGTCTTCAAATCGCATATCGCCCGAATCGTCGCCGATGCACACAGAAAACATCACATCGATCGTGCGCTCGCGGTTTTCAAAGTTTTCCACCGACAGATCGAAATACACAGCCGATTTGCCGCGTGCCGCAAAACAATTCAACTTGCTTACGGTACCGTTGTAAGCACACACATATCCGGTATGACCGAATCCAAACTCGGCATATCCGTTCCCTTTTCCGGCAGGCGCCGACGTAGGCGACCAAATCACTCCGTCCTCGCCAAGAACTACGTCAGCGGCGCAGGTATCCGATCCACTCCCGTCGGCGGAAACAGACTTACCGCAATACAATATATCTGTTATCCCTTTTTGAGTAGTCAAAATCGATATTACGCCGTCGCCGATTATATGTTCGACTGTCGGAAGATCGGCGTTTTCCCGATCGACGACTCGTTCGCCGTCCTTTTTATAATAATAACCGTTTACACCGGCTACACACTCGCCGACCCGTAAATTCGGAACGCCGTAAACAGCGTCTTTAATTTTCGGGCGCATATACAAACGATCGCTTTCGGCATACCGCGGATCGGTAGCCCGTCCCGAAATATCCGCATAAACGTCTGCGCAATCGGACGCATATTCGAAATAATCGTCGCCGCGGGCATAAGAATCGGTTCGGTCCGTTTCCTGCATACAGCTGCCGTAAGATAATGTTGCGTAAACGGTTTCGGTAGCAAACGGCGGAATATCCATATATGTTTCTCCGGCTATAGTTGGATTATCGCAAGATACGTGCGGATACTGTTTTGCGAAACATTGTTGCGAATCTTCGCCGCCGCTGCCGCGGTCCGTCTTAAGTCCGATAAATCCCGACTCGATCTCCGCAAAACCTGTTCCTATAGGCACGAACCGCTCGCGCGATCTGCCTGACGGCATATACGTACAAACGGTTTTTACTCGTCTTGTTCTGTGAGTGCGGTTGACCGCAGTGATCCGTACAAGGCAAGCGGCACAGTCTATAGGCAAAATAATTTCGGCGGTCATTTCTATTTCGTCGTCAAACGTCCTATATACGCTTCTGTGCCTTTGACAAGCGCCGCAAAATCCCGACAACCATATCTGTTTACCGTCTATACCGTACGTTATATCGAGTTTACCTATGTCACCGCCGTGTCTTAATTCGATATTTCCTCGGTTATCGCACTTCGCGGTCAATGTTTTTCCGAACAACTCATTCGAATAGTATTCGGTTTCTCCGCCGAAATAAGCTGTCTCGCTCATTAACCTTTTAGGTTGCGGGACCGTATAGTTCTTTACCGCTTTTTTACGTAAGAACGACCGCATTTTGACTGTGATTTTATTTACGTCGAACACAGTATCTCCGTTGGAGTTTATCAACAGAGGAAGACGCATCACGCCATACGTCAATGCAGACGCAACGAAAAACAACGCCACATATTTCGGGGATGCGAAAACAGCCGTAAATACAGCGAACAGCACGATCAACGACGGCAATACGATATCGAAAAATCTTACATAACCCTTTGATATTTTTTTCTTCGATACGGACGGAATACCGCTGTTTCTCGCAAAACGCATTACCGTTTGCAGCGAACGCAAAACAGATCTTACAACTGCATACATCCGAGCCGAACATTCGCGTCTTCTGTCGTACGCACCCTTCAAATCGACATCGTTAGCTTCCAATATCCGTTCTACGGCATTGGTTTCGGATCGCGCCGATGCGTTGATAAGTCCGCACACGTAGCCGTCGTTCGCTATCCTGTCAAGATCGATCTTACCGATCTTCCCGTCCGTAAATCCTTTTTCGTACGCGTTTGTTTCACGCAATACATTAGACGCAAAATTACTTAAATATCCCAGTAAACAATACATCGTGTATCCGGGCAACCGTTCCCTTTCGGTACTTGTTAAAGGCGCTGACTCTTCGAATGCCTCAAGCGCGGAGATCAAGTAACTTTCGCCGATATCGCACACTCTGTACCGTACGACTTGCTTACAGAATAAAAAAACACGCGGATACTTTCCGACATGACCGAGTTTCGAACCCATGATTATATCGCGTCTGCAATATGCAAACGCATTTAACAGAGCGTCGCTGTGCCGGCAGATCTCCAAACACCACTCGTCTCTGTTGCCGTCGAGCACTTTTTTCCTTACAGATCGAATTACGTCTTTAATCTTGACGGAAGAATAAGCTATACCGAATCCGCGCCGCGTCTTTGCACAGCGCCGCCCAGTCATTTTTATATTACGCAGCGCCGTATCGTCGGGTATTCGCTGCATGTTACCGTCGAACTTCGGTCTGGACGGCGGAGCGGCGAATCTGACGATAAGCACCACAGCTGCAAATATAGCGGCAATAATGAGCACTGTTTGCATTTACCGATTATTGCCGTTGTATATATTTAAAATACTTACGAGTGGCTAAACCCAATAGATACATTTATACGGGCAGGCACAGCCTGATTTATGCAGGCAAGCATCCGCCGATTATGCTCTGCTAGTTTGCCGTACCGCAGAGGGTACGCCTTGCTTCGTTTTGCACGTCTATTCTCGCGCCGGGGCCAGGCAAATTCGCTTGTGCTTGCATAAAAGCGAATTTGCGACAGCAATCAACGCAGTTATTTGCTCCGTAAAAACGCTTTACGCTTGAAGCGAGGAGGTTTGAGACAAGGTCAAGCAAAGACGCGAAGTCGTAGCGGTACTTTTGGCAGGCGGCTATAACGCCGATATCGTTCGCAACCGACCGCTATCAAGTATTATCATTATAGTTAGTCACTCGTATCCTATCCGACTCGTAATTTCGCACAAAAAATCGACGGCAATACTCTTACCGTCGATAAGCATATAAATATATAATTATTTTTCTTTGATCTTGGCAGCTTTACCTGAAAGATTACGCAAATAATAAAGCTTGGCGCGGCGCACTTTACCGTGACGAATGACCGCTATATCGGTGATGCGCGGCGAATGCAACGGGAATGTACGCTCGATACCAACACCGAAAGAAACGCGGCGAACGGTAAACGACTCGCGTACGGAACCGTTCTTTTTAGCTATGACTATACCCTCGAAAGCCTGAATACGCTCGCGGTTTCCTTCCTTGACCTTGACTGATACACGTACGGTATCGCCTACGTTAAACTGCGGAACGTCCGCTTTCATGTATTCTTTTTCGATTTCCGCAATGATGTTGCTCATGCTGCCTCCTATGCCGTTAAAAAACTCCGCACCGCCAAATAGACGCATTTGCGAAGTGACATTACATATTACCGGATTATTATATCATGCCTTAACGATTTACGCAAGTAAAATCAATGCTTTTTCGACGGAAATTTTATAAATTACGGTTATTTTTTGTTTCGGCGGCAGATTCGACAGTACGGTTTTTCAGCTGTCCGCACGCTCCGGCTACATCCGACCCCATAGACCGTCTGACCGAAGCCGAGATACCCGTCGATTTAAGATCTTCGCAAAACTTATATGCTTTTTTTCTTCCCGGAGGTTTCAGGTCGCAATGATCGGTGGGGTTGAGCGGAATCAAATTCACATGACAGCACAAGCCATTCAACAACTCCTTCAAAGCACGCACGTCGCTCGGCGTATCGTTGAATTCCCCTATCAATATATATTCTATTATAACGCGTCTGCCCGTTTTATCAAAATAATAACGCATTGCGTCGGCAAGCTCCCGCAGCGAAAAACGTTCGGCGATACGCATTATTTTTTTGCGTTTTTCTGCTGTAGCGGCGTGTAACGATAACGATAAAGTACACGATATACCGTCATCAGCAAGCCGTTTTATATTATGAGGCAAACCGCACGTTGAAACCGAGATCGACCGCATACCGATATTAAGACCGTGCTCCGAATTGACAAGCCTTATGAATTTAAGCGTATTTTCGTAATTGGCGAGAGGCTCACCGCTTCCCATCATTACTATCTTATCGATACCGCCGCATTCCTTTCTGTCGCGCGCTATATATAATACCTGCGACAAGATCTCGCCTGCCGTGAGATCTCGTTTTAAGCCGTAATGACCGGACGCGCAAAAGACGCAACCCATTCCGCATCCGACCTGACACGAAACGCATACACTGTTGCCGTAATCGTGCGGCAAGTACACGGACTCGATCAAATCGCCGTTTACGGTTTCAAACAGATACCTGATAGCGCCGTCCGACGAAGTTACACGTTTTATTTCCGTCAACGCTCGGTCGCAAAAAGTTTGCTTAAGTATCGTTATAAACTTTTTGGGCACATCGGTATATTCGTCAAACGAGTCGTAAGCCGTCACGTGCGACATAAGCTGCTTTGCTCTGTATTTAGGCTCGCCCGAACCTATAACGATTTCGGTCAAATCTTCAAGTGTATTTTCGCAAAGAAGTTTAATCATTTGATACACCGTAAAAATCTTGCGATGTAAAATCCGTCGCAACGGTCCGTGTCGGGCAGTAATTTTGTTTGATCGACGAGCTTGAATTCCGGATGCGTATCGGCAAAATATTGTGCGGTATCTTCGTTTTCGCTTCGTAAAACGGAACATGTCGAATAACACAGTATCCCGTTCGGACGGCAATACGCCGCGGCGACGCCCAAAATACGTCTTTGCAGCTCCGTCAATTCCGCAATGTCTGACGGTTTGCGGTTGAGCATTATATCCGGTTTTGTATTTATTGTTCCCGTACCGCTGCACGGACAATCGGCAATAACTATATCGAATTTGCCTGCAAATTCTTCGTTCGGTACAGTTGCGTCGTTTAAAGCGACCTTTATATCTGCTCCCAATTTCTTAGCGTATCCGCGCATAAGATCCAGCTTATGCGGATATATGTCGCACGCAGTTATGTCATAATCGCCGAGCTCGCTCAAATACACGGACTTTCCGCCGGGCGCGGCGCACAGATCGAGAACTTTACCGCTACCGAAACCTTTTATATAAGCATTTACGGCTTTGACCGACGATAAAGACTGAACGGCATACGTACCCGGATCGAACACGTCGAGCTCGGCACGGTCTACATAACATCCGCAATCGGTAAACTCCGCAGTGGGCACCTTGTTTTTAAAGTCGGACAATGAACTTCTGCCCGATACGGGACGTATGTGTGTTTTTTGCGGCAAGACCGCGCTCAGGATAGATGCGGCTTTATTTTCACCGTAATCGGTTATCATCTGTCTGCACAGCCAAACCGGCGTATTGTTAGCGTAAGAAAATCGCTCGAGCGCATTCGATAATACGGGGCTGAATCCTATAGATCTTTTTACGACAGCATTGATAAATCCGCTGCATACACCCACGTTTTTCGAAAGCTCGACCGTTCTGTTTACTGCGGCGTATGGCGGCATATCCGCATAATTGCAATAATACATGCCGATCTTCAGCACAACGGCGGAAGCCTTATCCGGGCGTTTTTCGCATAATTCGCCGATTAGTTTTTCAAGTCTTACATTATTGTCCAACACTCCGTAAAACGCGCTGGTAACAAACGGGTGCGAACGCGGATTTTTTAATCCCTTTAAAGTTTTCGTCAAAGCGGGCGCACAATACGAACCGTCGACAAAAACGGCTTTCAGCGCATTATAAAGTGCGCGATCGGCAAGTTCCGTACTGTTGTCTTTACGCGCCTTGCCAACGTTATTGCGATAATTTTTCACATATCACCCCGACGTTCAACTTTTTTCCGCGTAAAAAATCCGATATGTCCATAGCGCGTTTCGACGGAGCCTGTATTGTTTTTACAGAGATCGCGCCATTGCCGCAAGCAATGATATATTCACCGTCCGAACGCAAGATCTCCCCTGCTTTATGCCGGTTTCCGCTTATATGTAAAGCCTCGGCTTTATAGATTTTATATATTTCGCCGTTTATAACAGTCTTGGCACACGGCGACGGCGAAAGAGCGCGGATATTGTTTACGACGGTATCGCTGTCTTCGGAAAAATCTATATACTGATCGGCCTTAGAAATCATACGGCAGTGAGTTGCCTGTGTATCGTCCTGCTTGACCGGGATCTTATTATCCCAATCGTCAAGCGTTTCGATCAACAGTTCTGCACCCAGCTCGGATAATTTTTTCGTCAGCGTACCTGCTGTATCATCATCCGATATATCGGCGACGGCGACAGCCAGAATATCGCCCGTATCGACGCCGAGCGCCGTCTTCATTATAGTAACGCCCGTCTTCCTGTCTCCTGCGGCTATCGCAGACTGTATGGGCGACGCACCGCGATACTTCGGGAGCATCGATGCGTGCACGTTAATTACCCCGTATTTAAACGCATTAAGCACATCGGCATTGAGTATTTGTCCGTATGCCGCCGTCACCGCTATATCCGCGCCGAAATCTTTAAGTTTGTCCGCTTCGGCACGTATACGCACCGGCTGAAAGATCTTTAATCCCGCTTTCTCGGCGAGCTTTTTAACGGCGCATATCTCCGTCTTTCCGTGCTTCAACGATCTGTCCGGCTGAGTTACTACACCTACTACCTCGTGCCGCGAAAGCAGCAGTGCGGAAAGACTCGCCGCTGCGAATTCGGGAGTACCCATAAACAAAACTTTCATCGCGCCTTCTTTATCGACTCGGCTCTGTCTGTAAACAGTATGCCGTCGAGATGGTCTATTTCATGACAAAAACACGACGCTTCGAATCCGTCGGCTTTAAGTTCTATCGGTTCTCCGTGACGGTCGAAGGCATGAACCACAACATGCCTGGGACGCTCGACTTTATCTCTTACGTTCGGAATAGACAAACAGCCCTCTGGAGCAACACGTCTGCCTTTTGCTTTGACTATAACGGGATTGACCGCTTCGATAACGGTACTCCCACCGTCGAACGTCGCCACGAATATGCGCTTTAAAACGCCTATCTGCGGCGCGGCAAGTCCGGCACCGTCGGCATAGATCAACGTGTCGATCATATCGTCGATCAGTACCGAAAGTTTTTCGTCGAATTCGGTAACGGGTTTGCTTATCTGACGCAATGTATCGTCGCCTATCTGATAAATTTTTCGTATTGCCATGTTATAACCGCCTTTAACTTAAATCGTTGGGATTTATTTCCGTAAAGCAAACGACTTTAGGAAATCTTGCCGATACGGCATCGGCTATACCGTATACTTCCGACCGTAATATATCTCGGTCCGGCTTTAATCTCATAAGCACTTGCATACGATATTTTGTCTGAATACGCTTTTTGGGTGCGCGCATTGCGTTAATATAAACAAATTCGTCCGGGTTCCGTTCCGACAGCTCGGTAAGTTTGTCCTTTGCGTACTTTGTTGCGTCCAAAGCCGTCTGTTCGTCTTCGCACGATATCAAAACTCGTAATATCTCCGTAAACGGCGGAAACCCCGTAGCCTGCAAAAGGTTGATCTCTTTTTCGTAAAAGCTCTCGTAATCGTACGCTACGGCGTATTTATATACATAGTGACCGGGCGTATAAGTTTGAAGTATCACCTTGCCCGGCTTTCTTTCTCTGCCCGCACGTCCCGCCACCTGAGTTATCAGCTGGAATGTACGTTCGACAGCCCTGTAATCCGAAAAATGCAAGCTCATATCCGCGTCGATTATCCCGACCAGAGTTACGTTTGCGAAATCATGTCCTTTCGCCACCATTTGAGTACCTATGAGTATATCCGCTTTACCGCTCGCAAAATCGCCCAAAAGCTTAAGATGCGCGTCTTTCGTGCGCGTCGTGTCGTTATCCATACGGATCAGCCGCACGCCGGGAAACATTTTAAGTACCTGTTCGGCTATCCGCTCCGTACCCATAAAACCTTGCCGTATATGCGGACTTTTACAGTTCGGACACAAGTCGAGCATTGCGTATCTTCGCTGACAGTAATGACACTTCAATACATTCTCTTCTTTATGATACACAAGCGAAACGTCGCAGTCGTCGCATTTAGCCACAAATCCGCATTTCTTGCACATAACGTACGAACTATAACCGCGTCTGTTCAAAAACAATATTGCCTGATTGCCTGCTTTTATACATTCGTCGAGCGCATTGACAAGCCGAGCTGAAAACATACCGGAATTGCCGTACGTCACTTCTTTGCACATATTGACGATCGCGATCTCCGGCATTTCGCGCTTATTGACTCTGTGCGGCAGACGCAAAAGCGAGTATTTGCCGTTCAATGCATTGTAATAGCTTTCTACGGACGGCGTTGCCGACCCCATTACCACTTTGGCGCCGTTGTATTTCGCTCTGAAAAATGCCACGTCGCGCGTTATATACCGAGGATTGGATTCGGACGAGTACGACGTATCGTGCTCTTCGTCGATAACTATAAGACCTACGTCGGAAAGCGGTGCGAAAATAGCCGACCGCGCGCCCACCGCCACTTTTGCCTGACCGGTAATAAGCCTGCGCCACTCGTCGAAACGTTCGCCGTCGCTCAGTCCGGAATGCAACAAGGCAACGGCATCGCCGAATCTCGAACGGAATATCCGCATCACCTGCGGCGTCAACGATATTTCCGGCACAAGCATTATAGCCGTCCTACCGCCTGCCAGCGTACGTTCGATACAGTCAAGATATACCTCGGTCTTTCCGCTGCCCGTAACACCGAACAGCAACGTCGGTCGATCGCTGTTGATTATACCGTCGGCTGCTTTACGCTGTTCTTCCGTAAGAACGACGGTATTATCCTTTTGCACGATGCTGATGTAAGGCGTACGGAACACTTTTTCCGTCCTCACGCCGAAAACACCGCGGTTTATAAGGTTTCTTACGGCAGATGCCGAAAAATTCGCATTCAGGTAACTTTGCTCCGCACTGCCGGCATCCGACACAAACTCGAAAACTTCCATTTGCGCGGCTGCGGATCTTTTAATGAATAAATTGGGGTCCGTTTCCGCATATTCGGGATTTATGTAAACTATATTCTTTTCAAGCGCTTTTACTCTGCCGCCGCGCATTTTCGACGGCAACAGAAGTCTGAAAACGTCTATCTTACGCAGATGAAAACGCTCGGTCATATAATCGCAAAGCTGTAAAAACTCGTCCGAAATTATCGGTCTGTCGTCCAGCACCGAAGATATGTCCTTTAATTTTTCGAAAGGCACATCGGTCGTTTCGGATAGACCGATCACATAACCTTCGACGTTACGGTTCCCGAAAGAAACGCTGACGCGCGACCCTCGTTCGACTCCGACCGACGCACGGTAATCGAACACTCTGTCCACTTCGCCTACGGATATATCAACAATTACCTTTGCGATCATGACCCGATGATATTATCCAGGATAACTTCCGCCAGTTCG
>CAJUBY010000014.1:16383-40534 GCA_910585055.1 uncultured Christensenella sp.
TTTCTTCATTATAGGCAAAGCTTCTGTTTTTTCTTCGGTTATCAATGTTACGATATTAGTATCCGTATCGAAGCCTGCGCCCGGTACGGTCACATCGTTAAGCACCGCAAGATCGGCATTCTTGTTAATAAGTTTTTCGCGCGCATTGCGTACCGAGTTTTCGGTTTCGGCTGCAAATATCGCTAATTTTTTTCCGCCTTTGTTTCTTCCGACCCATGCCGCTATATCATCGGTCTTTTTCAGGCATAACGTCAATTGGGCATCTTTTATCTTATCGGGCTGTTTATTCACTTCGTAATCACACGGCGCCGCTGCCATAACGCATATATCGACGTCTTTTATATTAGACTTTACGGCTTCGAACATTTCCGCCGTTGTACACGTATCCACGGTCTTCCATTCCGTCGGCAGATCGAAATTATCGGTAAAACCGCGTACAAAAACTACTTTAGCACCGCGCCGATACGCAGCAGACGCAATGCTGTAGCCCATTTTACCGCTCGATCGATTGGAGATAAATCTTACAGGATCCAGCTCGGCACGCGTTGCGCCGGCTGTGACAAGTACTGTCTTGCCGGACAGATCATGTTTTCCGTCGAACAGTCCGGATACGGCACCGTATAAAACATCAGGCTCTGCCATCCTGCCTTTTCCCACGTCGCCGCAAGCCAAATAACCGTCTCCGCCGTAAATAGGAATATATCCTCGCACCGACAGTTTACTTATATTTTCTTTAGTTACGGGATTATCGAGCATCGCGGAATTCATTGCCGGCGCAAAAACAATCGGGCACTTACATGCGAGCACTGTGGTAGTCAAGAAATCGTCCGCTATTCCGTGCGCAAGCTTTGCGATAACGTTTGCCGTAGCCGGCGCTATTACAACGGCATCGGCTTTTTTCGCAAGCGCAACATGCTCCACTTCCCAAGTAAAATTACGGTCGAACGTGTCCGTTACGACACGGTTACGCGATAATGTTTCAAACGAAAGCGGCGCGACGAATTCCGTCGCGTTGCGGGTCATAACCACATGTACAGCTGCGCCGTTTTGTACGAGCCTCGATACAAGCTCACACGTTTTATACGCAGCAATACCGCCGCTGACGCCCACTATTACAGTTTTGCCACCGAGCCTGTTCAACCGCTGCCTGCTTAATCTTCTTCTACGCCTTCCACCTTGCCGTCGACGACCTCTTTAGCCGCCAACGATACGGCGTTGACGCCTTCTGTTTCGAGATAATCGTGACGCTTATCCATAAGCGTACGCGCGCGCTTGCTCAAAAGACCGACAAGCGCATACTTGTTTCCTACTGTTTCTACCATTTTATCGATAGGCGGGTCAACCAACATTATAATATACCTCTTTAAAGATTTATTTGACTAATCGTTTTGTCCGAGCAAAGCTTTTATCGCTTCGATATTATTCTTGATCTTACGCTTTTCGGCATTTACAATGTCAAGAACGTCTTGCACAGCCTGCCCGATATCATCGTTGAAGACTATGTAATCGAACATCTCGTATTTTGCCAACTCGCGTTTAGCCGCTCCCAACCGCAGTTTAAGGCTCTGCTCGCTTTCCGTACCGCGTCCGCGCAGACGTGCGCCAAGCGTTTCGAAATCGGGCGGCATCACGAATATGGCAACCGCTTCCGGATATTTCTTTTTAATGGATCTGGCTCCGTGAACATCGACTTCGAACAGCACGTCGTATCCGTTTTGAAGATTTTCGAACACCGGCGCTTTGGGCGTACCGTAATAATTATGATACACTTCGGCAGTTTCCAAAAACTCTCCGTTTGCGATCATCTGTTGATATTGTTCTTCGGTACGAAAAAAATAATTTACCCCTTCTTCTTCGCCGGGACGGGGCTTGCGTGTCGTAACGGACACCGAACGCTGCATGCCGGTACGCTCGATAACCTTGGAATAGATCGTTCCTTTGCCCGCTCCCGACGGGCCCGAAATTACAACCAACAATCCTTTGTTCATTATTCTACGTTCCTTATTTGCTCCTTGATTTTTTCGACTTCGTTTTTCATCGCTACGACGTAACCGGTAAGCGTAACGTCGTTTGATTTACTGCCCATCGTATTCACTTCTCGCACCATCTCCTGTGACAGGAAATCCAACCTGCGACCCTGCGGCTTATCGTCTGAGCATATCGCTTTAAACTGATTGATATGCGAACACAGCCTGGATATTTCTTCGTTGATGTCGGCTTTATCCGCAAAAAAAGCGACTTCGTTGAGCAGTTTCGACTCATCGGGCTCGTAACCGGCCAAAAGCTCTTTGACGCGCGCATATAACCCGTTTTTATAATCTTCGACGACTTTGGGCGCTCGCTCTTTGGCACACAACAGATATTTTTCCAGATTAAATATCAACGATGCGAGATCGTCGTTGATCCCGGCTCCCTCGGTCTTTCTCATTATTTCGAGATCTTTAAGCGCAACCGCTACGGCGGATCTCGCAAGTTCCGATACTGTATCGCGATCGTCGTCCGGAACGGAGACGGAAACAACGTCCGGCGTACGAAGCAATGCGGTAACGTTATAATCGTCTTCGAGCATAAATTCCGCACGCAATGTTTTTGCCGCCGTTACATATTCCTTTGCGAGCGCTTTGTCAACGTTCACTTTTTTAGCCGAATCGGACAGATTTACATACGACAAATACACATCGAAGCTTCCGCGAGAAACCGACGCTTTGATTGCTTTTTGGATTATATCGTCGATATACAGCAGCGATTTTGGTATCTTGCACGATATATCCAAAAACCTGTTGTTGACCGACTTGATCTCGACGGAAACCGTCCGCGCATCTTTTACGGCGACACCTTTTCCGTATCCTGTCATACTCTTCATGATCTACCTCGAACTTCGGCATATATATTATATCACAGCGAACGTATATTTTCAAGTGTTTAACATGTTTTTAAACTGTGTTTCGTCTATTATTTTTTTACCCAGTTTTTGCGCCTTTTCCAATTTTGATCCGGCATTTTCGCCCGCCACCACAAGATCGGTCTGTTTCGACACCGCAGACTGAACCGTGCCGCCGCGTTCTTCTATCCGCTTGGCGGCGCCGTCCCTTGTAAATTCCGAAAGCGCCCCCGTCAAAACAACTCTCATGCCTGAAAAAACTCCCTGCTTCGGCTTGTCGTATACCGGGTCTATCCCGATATTTCTGTATTGCTCGACGACATCCGAATGTTCCTCGAAATAATCGACGACGGACTGTGCGACTACTTCGCCTACGTCCTGAATCATCGTGAGCTCTTCGAGCGATGCAGCAGCTATTCCGGCGACGGACCCGAAACGTTCGGCAAGCTCTCTTGCCGTAACTTTTCCCACATTGTCGATACACAGCGCATTTATAAAATGCGGGAGATCCGCAGACTTCGAATTTTGTACGGCATTCATAAAGTTGGAAATCTTTTTGTTTTTAAATCCGTCGATCTTAGAAAGATCGCCTTCCCCCAATTTATACAGATCGGCGGCGGATCTTACACCCAAAACATCGTAGAGCTGTTCGGCAGTCTTTACGCTGACCCCTTCTATATCCATACACTCTTTAGTGCAAAACTGCACGATACGCGCTACCACCTGCGCTCTGCAACCGTAAAAGTTGGGACAAAAAAGATTTGCGCCGTTCTCTATAACATCGTGTCCGCAGCATGGGCATTTATCGGGTTTCCGTACAGTCACTGCGTCGTCTGCCTTTTCTGCAACGCCAAGGATCTCGGGGATTACGTCGTTACTGCGACGTAAAAACACT
This sequence comes from uncultured Christensenella sp., assembly GCA_910585055.1. GTDB lineage: Bacteria > Bacillota > Clostridia > Christensenellales > Pumilibacteraceae > Anaerocaecibacter. The sequence continues at coordinate 20,160 of CAJUBY010000014.1, forward strand.
CTCGAACCTATCGTAACGTTTTTACGGCATATATCTCCGAAATTGTTGAGCGTAGCGCGCTTTACCGTTGCGCCGCAAAGTTCTACCGGCTCGAGTACCGCAAGCGGCGTAAGCTTGCCGGTACGCCCTACCTGCCATATCACATCGTTGAGGCGCGTCGTAGTTTCTTCCGCTTCGAATTTGTACGCTATTGCCCACTTCGGAAATTTATCGGTGTAACCGAGCGATTCTCGGTCTTTCGGATCGTCGATCTTTACTACCATACCGTCTATAGCAAAGTCCAACACGCTGCGGTCGACCGATTCTATCTTGGAAATTATTTCATTTATATCGTCGGATACAAATGTAAGATCGGTCTTCAGTTTGTTGCGCTTTATGAAATCTATCTGTTCGGTTTGCGACAGCGCAACGTCCCCGTCTATGAAATTGACGTTATAAAATATTATATCCAGATTACGCTTTGCGGTTTCTTGGACGTTGAGATTCCTTATCGCGCCGGCGACGGCGTTACGCGGATTTTTAAGCGGCACGGCGGCTGAGGCATTGTAACTTTCGAGCGCGCTTATGCGCATGATACCCTCACCCTGTATCTCGACCACGCCGCCATAAGGTATCGACAGCGGTACCGATCTTATTGTTTTAACTTGTTCGGTAACGCATTCGCCCGTTTCCCCGTTACCGCGCGTCGATGCGGTTTCGAGCATTCCGTTACGGTAAGTAAGGCAAATCGTAAGCCCGTCCAATTTATATTCGAGAGTACATTTGGGAGCGTGTCCCAAAGTATTCGTAAGCTTATCGAACCATGACCGTAACGCGTCGAAACTGTTGCATTTATCCAAGCTGTAAAGGCGGCGTATGTGCGTATGCGGCTCGAAACCAGTCAGAGGCTCTCCGCCGACACGTTTCGTAGGAGAATCTTCCAAAACCGTTCCGGACGCATTCTCGAGATCTTTAAGTCTGTCGTAAAGTTCGTCGTATTCTTTGTCCGAAACTATAGGCTCGTCGAGCACGTAATAACGGTATGCGAGATCGTTGAGTTTATCGACCAGTTCGCGCATAGTGTTTAAATCGTCCATATCATCTCCCTGACGGATCTTATTCTTTTACTACGGTCAGCGGCGCAAAATCCGTAGCCAGCATCATAACGCCGCCCCGTTCGAAATCGATCTTGGCATACAAACTGTTGCCGGCAAACTCGAGAGCTATTATCTTCCCCTTGCCCAAACGTTTATGAATGACAGTTGCTCCCACAGTAAACTCGCTTTTATCGGTCACCGTATTTTGGGCATCCGGCTTTGTTTTGCCCAGATCGGTCTTGTACGTTCCTTTGAATTTTCCGCCGACTAAATACTCCTCGGTATGTCCGGACTTTAAATTGGCTGCGCTTCCGACGAAACTGTCTATACCGCGGTACGACGGCGAATTTGTATACATATCCGCACCGTAAGCGGGACGCGTGACAAGCCCGCACTCGCTCAAAAATCTCGACGGGACATTGTACTTTGTATCGCCGTATAAATAACGCGATTTCGCATATGTCAAATACAGCCGCTGTTTGGCACGCGTAACTGCTACGTACATCAATCTGCGTTCTTCTTCCATGTGATCGGCATTGTTTTCGTTCAGCCGCATCGACGGAAAAATTCCGTCCTCCAGCCCTACAACGAATACCACGGGAAATTCCAACCCTTTAGCGCTGTGAACTGTCGCCAGTGTGACGGCATTGTCGTCGTTCATATCGTCGGTATCGCTGTATAACGACACCATCTGTAAATAGTCCGCGACCGACGCACCCGGATTGTTCTTGGCGAATTCCCCGATGGACACGATAAGTTCGTTAAGATTTTCCAGTCTCGCCTGTTCCTCGTCATCGTCCGAAAATAAATCGACAACATTAAGCACATTAAACAGCAAGTGCTTGAAAAACGGCTTTATTTCGCCTGCGGCGGCTTCGTGTAACGATTTAAGTATATTGCCGAACTCCGCAAGTTTCGACTTCAGCGCCGACGGAAACGGCGCATTTTGCGCATCTGTGATAACTTCGAACGCGCTTTTTTGAGTAAGTCCGCAATACTCGCGTATTTTTTCTATAGACGCTTCGCCGATACCTCGGCGCGGAAAATTAATTATACGGAATACCGCTTCGTCGTCTCGGGTATTGACCAACAGCGCGGCGTACGCCAACACATCTTTTATTTCTTTTCGGTCGTAAAACTTGAATCCGCCGAATATCCTGTGAGATATCCCATACTGCATGAACCGCTCTTCAAACGGACGCGTCAGCGCATTAAGCCGAAACAGTACGGCGCAATCGGAATAATTATATTCTCCCTCGTCGATCAATGAATAAATGGTTTTAACAACGTAATCGGCTTCGAATCCTTCGGTAGCCGCGCCGAAACACACGACCTTTTCGCCGTCGCCGTTATCAGTCCACAGCAGTTTATCGAGACGTTTCGAATTCCCTTTTATGATCTTATTGGCAACGGTCAGAATATTCGACGTAGATCTGTAGTTCTGTTCGAGTTTATATATATTGCACCCGAAATCTTTTTGGAACTTAAATATATTATCCGCGGATGCGCCGCGCCAGGTATAAATACATTGATCTTCGTCGCCGACGGCAAAGATGTTGCCGTGTTTACCTGACAATATCGCCGCAATATTATACTGTACTGTATTTGTATCCTGAAATTCGTCTATATGTATATATCTGAATTTATCTTGAAAATATTCGCGCGCCTCGTCGCACGTTTGCAGTAAGTACAGTGTCTGCAACAGCAGATCATCGTAATCCAGCGCATTATTGGCAGCCAAAACTCTTTGGTATATCGAGTATGCTTTCGCGATCTCGTCGAAGTCTTGCGAAAACTTAAATCCGGATGCGTACTCTTCCGGAAGGATGCCGTTATTTTTAGCGGCGGATATTTGACTCAAAATACGTTTCGCCAGATCCTCGTGGATACCGTTCTCTTTGCAAATACGCTTTACGACCGCTTTCGATTCCGAATCGCCGTATACGGTAAAATTTTTATCGAACCCGAGCCTGTCGATATATTTACGCAGTATACGTACGCAAGCCGCATGGAAAGTAAATATCCAAATACCTTCGGTATTGCCAAGCATAGACTGTAAACGCGACCGCATTTCATTTGCCGCTTTGTTTGTGAATGTTATCGCAAGTATATTGTACGGCGCAACGTGCAGATCCTTTATCAAATGCGCTATACGGTATGTCAACAGCTTGGTTTTACCGCTACCGGCGCCGGCTGTAACAAGCACCGCGCCTTCGGTGTCCAACACCGCGCGTTTCTGTATATCGTTGAGTTCTTCCGGATTGTACATGATACCTCTTAAGTTCCCGTTCGTTCACGGTAATATCTTTCTTTAAGCTGTCGAAATTTGTCGGACAGTTCCAAAACATAACGTTGTTTGCCTACCGGGTCAAGCTTATCGTAAACTTCGCGTTCTATCAACTGTCCTATCGGATTCAAAGTTACTTCGCTGCTGTCAAGCATATCGCATACCTTTCGGTACATTCTTTCGTCCGTCTGCGTCGTTCTTCCTGCAGCTATTTCCGCTTCTCTGTTAAGCCGGCGCGCATATTCCACGGCAATGGAATGCGTTATATCCGTATCGTTATTCTCGCTGCGTTCTGCGTCACGCCTAAGCGATTCCCAATATCCCATTTTAAGTCTTTGTTTTGCCAGCCAACAACGTTTTTTCAATTCGCCGGATCTCCGTGCCATACCGCACCTCCTTGTACAAGCGCATTATAGCACGAACGATCGTATGAAAATCGTATATACGTTTTTTCGACATAACACGACTGCAATCGACCTTAACCGCAGTATATTTACGGCAAACCTTCCGCCGCATTATATAAGAGCCGTTCCGTAGCGGAAAAATCCAGACAGGGATCGGTGATCGATCTGCCGTAACCGGATTCTCCGGGCCGTTTACCGCCGAACTGAAGATAACTTTCCACCATTATCCCTTTCACGAACCGGGCATAATTTTCCGAATGTTTGATATTCGCCGTTATCTCGCCGACTATATCGGGAACGCGTACAGGATCTTTTCCGCTGTTGGAATGTCCCGTATCGATGATCGCCGAAACATTTCTCAGTCCGCGCGCCGCGATCTCGGTATAAACCGAAAGAGCTTCGTCGATACCGTAATTTTGTATATTGTTGCCGCGATTATCGGTAAAACCGCGCAATACGGCATGAGCATGATCATTTCCGCTTGTAATTACCTGCGCGCCGCGGAAAAAAAATTCGTTGGGTATACTCGCCGCATAAACGCTGTCCGCCAATTCCGACGGATTGCCGTTGACCGGATTTTTGATACCGACCGGTACATCCGCACCGCTTGCCGCAAATCTGTGGAGCTGATCTTCCGCAGACCTCGCTCCGACCGTCGCATAAACCAAAATATCGTCCGCATAAACGTAAGCGTCCGGATAGAGTATTTCGTCCGCGGTAAACAGTCCGCTCTCTCGAACGACATCCATGTGCAGTCTGCGCATTGCGGCAAGTCCGTTAGATATATCCGTGCTTCCGCCTACGACCGGCGTGTGCAACAAGCCCATATAACCCTCGCCGCGCGTACGCGGTTTAGACGTAAACACTCGTACTACGACGAAAATTTTATCTTTTATACTTTCGGCTGCGGATGCGAGACGCACGGAAAAATCCACAACGGCATACGGATCGTCCGCCGAACACGGTCCGACGATAAAAAGCTTACGCTTATCTTTTCCGCTCAATATATCGCAAATCTGCCGTAAAGCGATAATACGTTTTTTCGCATACGCTTCCGGAAATTTATATTCGCTTTTAAGTTCTTCCGCCGTCATCGGCGTTTTAACGTGAGTAAACATAACCGCTCCGATCAGTTAACGCGTTCGCCGTCCGTCAATGCGGCGCGTAATTCTTCGCGGTTTGTCCTGACTACGGAAAGCGTAGAACATAAAAAATTTTCCGTTTCCTTAAACAGATTGTCCAAATGCGCTTTAGTACGCAAAATCAAATTGTCGCACTGAGCATATGCATTTTCTATGATTTGTTTGGACGCGATCTGTGCGTTTTTTATGATCTCGGATTCGGATACGAGTTTGTTAGCTCTTTCCTCCGACGCGCGAATGGTATTTTTTGCGACGACGTCGGCGTTAGACAGTATTTCTTTCCGCTTCTCCTTAACGTAGTTGGCTTCGTTCATTGCCTCCGGAAGTACGCGCGCCAGCTTATCGCAAAGATCCAAGCACAGATCCAAATCGGGCTTTTTCGAAAAAAAACCGTGACCGTTTTCCAATTCGCCGCGAAGCTCGTCCAAAATGTCCAATGCGTCTTTCTGTTCTTTCATGACCGCTCCTTTATTTGACCGACTTACCGTACAGCTCGGATATAATGCTCTCCGTCCCGGAAACGACAAAGCCTTTCAGATCCGCCCCGAGCGAAGCAAGCTGTCTTACCGCCGTAGACGAAATATGCTCGTACAAACAGTCCGAGATGATACATACCGATTCCGCACCGCACTGCGATCTATAGATCCTTGTATTGCACAATTCGTATTCCAAATCTCCGGCATTACGCAGTCCGCGTATAAGCACACAATCGCCTTTCGATCTTACATAATCGGAGAGCAACCCGTAAAACGGTTCCGCATCAACACCTTTCAAGCCGCTTACGGCGATCTCCGCAATACACACCCTACGGTCGAGCGGCAGTGTCTGTTTACCCGTATCCGCGGCGACGGCGACCGTGACATTGCCGAACACTTTAAGCGCGCGTTCCGCTATATCGAAATGTCCCATCGTAAACGGATCAAATGTTCCCGCATATATCGCTTTCATTTTCACCTCTTACAGTCATAAACGCAGTAGCGCCGAAAATTCGGTTATCCGCTATCCGGTCTACCGGAATACCGTTTAAAGTTTTTCCGCTAGAATATTCCAGTACGGCAACACCGTATTCGCTTAACATACCGTATTTTATCAGAAGACAGTATGTCTTTTCGGCATAATCGGTACCGTACGGCGGATCGCAGAAAACAATATCGAATTTGGATCCGCGCAGGATACGCAGTGCCGCACGAAAATCCGCTTTTATCTTCCGCTCGCGCAATCCCAGCTTGTCCGCATTGACAGAAAAATTATCGATGTTTTCGTCTGCGAACACGCACGAACGCGCACCGCGCGACAGCGCTTCTATGCCCAACGCACCGCTGCCGCAAAACAGGTCGAGACAGCAGGCGTCGCGGACAAGTCCTTTCGACTCAAGCATGGAAAACAGACTTCCTTTAACGAGATCGGTAGTCGGACGCACTTTTCCGCGCGGAGACGCCAACTGCGCGCCTTTATATTTACCGGCTATTACACGCATGGTGAAAGTATATCACATCTTTTTCGGTAACGCAACAATCGAGCGGCACATCATGCGGATCGGGTAAAAAGTTTACTTGCTGAAAGCAGTATGCCAACCCGATCTTACGGCACTCCGAATGTTTGAAAAACCTGTCATAACAGCCTTTACCGTATCCTATGCGGTGACCGTCCGCGTTAAAACCGACCAGCGGCGTAATACATATATCTATTTTTGTCGGCTTTTCTGTTTCGGTGTCGTAACATTCGAACGGAAGATTTCCGAGCTTGTCCGGCTCACTCAAAGTCAAAAGGCGATATGGAGTTATTGTGTTTCCCTTTGTGTAAGGCGCATACACGGTAAAATTTTTGTCTCGCAACAGCCTTGTTACGAGAATCGTCGTATCCACCTCGGAGCCTATCGATATATATATCAAAACATTTCCGCCGGATATAGACTCACAAACACTGTCGGCAATACGTTTTGACAACTCGGCGCGGTCCTCACGGGAATTCCGCATTTGTATCAAACATTTGCGCAACTCGTTTTTTCCGTTATAAATACACTCTTTCATTACGTCCGTTGAATCCCGTTAAAACTTCGTAAATAACGGTACCGTAGCAATTTGCCAGATACTCCGCGTCCGATCTTTCCGAGATCAGATACGCATATTCGCCTATCCTGCAATCAAGCCCCGTTACGTCGACCATGCAAAGGTCCATGCACGGCATACCGACTATTCGGCATTTTGTACCGCGGATCTTAAAATAAAGCTGCCTGTCACAGCGTCTTAATCCGTCCGCATATCCGCATCTGATCGTGGCGACCGTCATATCCCGATCCGCAAGATAATCGCCGTAACCTATATGTCCGCCGCGAGACACTCCGGCAAGCCCCACGATTTTAGCCCTTACTTTCATGCACGTGTCCATACCTTTTCCGTACCCGTACATTGCAAGCCCGACACGTGTCATGTCGTACAGATCGAAAGCCGGGACGTCGAGCGCGCACGAACTGTATAAATGTCTTTTACCGCGCAGTAATTTGTCTTGCGTAAGCCTGTCGAATTCCGCAGACTGTTCTGCCGCCGACGACATTCCGCCGTATAAATGCGAATATACCGACCACGGCGCGATCCCGAGTTCGCGGCAGCGCTCTGTTATCGTCGAAAGCATCTGCTCGTTTGCGCCCAACCTGTTCATACCCGTATTGACCGCTACCGAAAAACGTTTATAGCCTGCGTTAACTACCGCGTTCAATTGCGCGCAGTCGCATACGGTGGGAATGATCTGCGGCTGGTATACCTGAGTATAAGGCGTTATTTCTCCGCCGAGCGTCAATATGGGTTTCCGCGACAATACCGACAATTCAAACGCTTCGTCGGCTGTCGCCACCATAAAGCAATCCACCAAAGGTTCGATATAGCACGCACACGCGATACCGTGACCGTAAGCGTCCGACTTAACGACAGCACAAAACTCGTTGCGCGTTACCGCGCGGATACGTCTTATATTGTGCCGCAACCGCGACACGTCAACAACAGTCTGCATAGCATAATTTATTTATGCCGTTGCATTCCGATATGTTACGATAAATCGCCGCCGCTTTTCTTTTCCTTCATCTTTTTTAACGACGATGCGATCGCTACCTTTGCCAATTTAAGATCGGATACGGATCCCTTATCTGCCGCATCTTCGTTTTCGTCTTGCGGACCGCACTTCGAAGTCAGTACAGTAACACCGCCGGCATCGACACGCACAAGTCCGTCGCCGCAAACAAATATCTTTTTTGTTCCGCCGTCGGTTATCTCGATACGACCTGCATCAAGCACCGCAATACGCGCAAGCGCGCCGCGCATGAGTCCTATCCTGCCGTCGGGCGTATCGAGCGAAACATATTCGACTCTGCCGGAAAAACGATCGGCATCGGGAGTCGCTATTCGAAGATAGAACGAGCTCAATTATACGCTTTCTCCTTGACTTCGTCCAGATCGCCAACCATATAAAAAGCAGACTCGGGATATGCATCTGCCTCGCCCGCGAGTATAGCCGAGAAACATTCGAGCGTAGTTTCCAGCCTGACGAATCTGCCTTCCATTCCCGTAAAACTTTTCGCAACGAACAACGGCTGCGAAAAAAATCGCTGTAGCTTACGCGCGCGGTATACAACCGCTTTATCCTCTTCCGACAGTTCGTCCATACCTAGAATGGATATAATATCGTTAAGATCGGCATACCGCTGTAATGCCGCCTGTACTCCGCGCGCGATCTCGTAATGTCTAGCGCCGACAGTGTTTTTTTCGAGCATTCTGCTGGTCGATTGCAGCGGATCGACTGCCGGATATATTCCCTGTTCGACTATCTTTCTGTTAAGAACGGTTGTCGCATCCAAATGCGTAAATATAGCCGCAGGCGCCGGATCCGTCAGATCGTCCGCAGGAACGTATACTGCCTGTATCGACGTGATAGATCCGTTTTTTGTGGTAGCGATACGCTCTTCGAGCGCGCCCAACTCCGTTGCGAGCGTAGGCTGATATCCGACCGCCGACGGCAGTCTCCCCAACAAAGCGGAAACCTCCGAGCCTGCCTGTACATATCTGTATATATTATCTATAAACAGCAAGACATCCTTGTTCATCTCGTCGCGGAAATATTCTGCAACGGTAAGTCCGGTAAGCGCAGTCCGCATACGCGAGCCCGGCGGCTCGTTCATCTGTCCGAACACCAAAGCGGTCTTATCCAATACGCCGCCGTCTCGCATATCGCAAATCATTTCGTAACCTTCGCGGCTGCGTTCTCCGACCCCGGTAAATATGGAATAACCCCCGTGTTCGGTCGCCACGTTGCGTATGAGCTCCATTATCAACACGGTCTTTCCGACTCCGGCTCCGCCGAAAAGCCCTATCTTTCCTCCGCGCTGATACGGAGCGATCAGGTCTATGACTTTTATACCGGTCTCGATTATCTCGGCGCCGCTTTTCTGTTCGTAAAATTCGGGAGCTTTACGGTGTATGGATCTATGTGTTTCGGCATCGATATCGCCATTGCCGTCGATGGGTTCGCCCAATACGTTCATAACTCTGCCGAGCACTTTCTTTCCTACGGGAACGGATATCGGGTGTCCCGTTCCGTACGCTTTCATACCCCGAGCAAGTCCTTCGGTAGATTCCAGCGCAATACATCGGGCTGTCGACGGAGGTATATGGCTCATGACTTCCAACGCCACAAACCCGTCCGCACGCTGTGAACTTAACCCGTCGCCGGCTATAAGATCGTGCATATCGACTATTATTTTTTCGTATATCTTGGGAAGTTTCGTTTCGAATTTTACATCTACTACAGGCCCCAAAACGACCGAAACGCTCCCGATATTAAGATCTTTCTTCATGACCGACTCCTTTTGCGTTTAAAGCCGAAGTTGCTCCGATGATCTCTATGATCTGTTCCGTAACAGATGTCTGCCGTGTACGGTTATATTCCGTCATAAGCGATGCGATAACCTGATCTGCGCTTTCGGCTGCGGTTGACATGGCGGCATGTCTGGCACAGTGCTCGGCTGCGATATTTGCCGCCAACGCCCCGTAGATCATGCCTGCGACGTACAGCGGCATTGCTTTTTCGATCACTTCTCCCACCGACGGTTCAAGCGATACCGCGGGACGTATGATATCACGGTTTATATTTATCGGCAGCAACCGCTCTACTTTCGCACTGTACGACGAACGCGACGTAAGTTCGGAGTATGCTATGCTTATAGAACCGACACCGTTTCCGTACATACCCGAAATATCGTCCGCTACGGCTTTTGCGGATTTACCGTCGGCTATATACATTTGGACAAACCGCATATCCTTACGGGGATATTCGGCATAATACTTCGCGCCTATTTCACCTATAGGCATTACCGTAGTGTTTTCGTCCGCGGCTGCATCGGCAGCTTTGAATATATCGTGATCGAAACCGCCGCACATTCCTTTATCGGACGATACAACGATCAAAACGTTACGTCCGGCGGCAGACGCCGAATACTCCTCGGTTTCGGCATTCGAAACGACATACGTCAAGGTGTCTTTAAGCATTTCTATATACGCTTTACTTTTCTCGTATTTTTCGGCAGCCTTTCGCATTTTGGATATCGAAACGGTTTCCATCGCGCCCACTATCTTGCGCATCTGACGGACCGAAGTCAATCTTCTTTTTATATCGGAAAGATTACCGCTCATTTGCGCCGTCCTTTGTAAAGAACAGTAAGTATTCGCCTACGGCTTCTTCTATCGCAATACCGATGTCCATCGTGATATCGCTGCCGGATGCAAGCGCATCGACTATATCCGCATATTCTATATCGATAAATTTAAGAAATTTTTCTTTGAATTCGCATACACGTTCGACAGGTATATCCTTTATCAGCTCTTTTGTCGTTATATACAGAAGTATAAGCTGATGCTCCAGACTCATCGGAGAGTGCACATCCTGTTTGATTATTTCGGTGGTGCGTTTGCCCTGTTCGAGACGGCGCGCCGTGGATTCGTCCAGATCGGCACCGAACTGTGCAAACACAGCCAATTCGCGGTACTGCGACAAGTCGAGTCTCAACTTGCCCGACACCTTCCGCATGGCGCCGGTCTGAGCGCTGCCGCCCACACGCGATACCGAAAGCCCCACATTTATAGCCGGACGTACTCCGGCATTAAACAATTCGCTTTCGAGATATATCTGACCGTCCGTTATGGAAATTATATTCGTAGGGATATATGCGGAAATATCTCCCGCCAATGTTTCGACTATCGGCAGTGCCGTTATGGAACCTCCGCCGAGTTCGTCGGAAAGTTTTGCCGCGCGTTCCAACAATCTGGAATGCAGATAAAATATATCGCCGGGATACGCCTCTCTGCCCGGCGGACGCTTAAGCAGCAAACTCATCGCACGGTACGCAACAGCGTGTTTGGACAGGTCGTCGTATATTATAAGCACGTCTTTCCCGGAATACATAAACTCTTCGGCTATGGCACAGCCGGCATACGGCGCGATATACTGCAACGGCGCGCTGTCGCGTGCGGTCGCGCTTACGATAACCGTATAATCCATTGCTCCGCGTTCGGTAAGCAGATTATATATCCCGGCTACAGTCGATGACTTCTGTCCGATCGCTACGTAAACGCAAATCACATCTTTGCCTTTTTGATTCAATATCGTATCGACCGCTATAGACGTTTTACCCGTCTGTCTGTCGCCTATTATCAGCTCGCGCTGACCGCGTCCTATAGGGATCATCGAATCGACGGTTACAAGTCCCGTCAACATCGGTTCGTTTACTTTGGCTCTGTCTTTTATAGCCGGAGCGTGTGCTTCTATAGGTCGGAATTTATCGGGTATTATGCTGCCGGCTCCGTCGATAGGCTTGCCCAATGGATTCACGACTCTGCCCAAAAGCTTCTCGCCGACAGGGACCGAAACTATCATTCCCGTCGTTTTAACCACCATATGCGCGGAAACCTTATCGTCGTCGTCGAGAACTATAGCGCCCACGCTGTCGTCCGATAAACTCAATACGATAGCCTGCGTACCGTTTTCTATCTGAAGCATTTCACCGTATTCGGCATCGGACAGACCGGTACAAACGATAACACCGTCGCCGCAGAACTCTACGCTGCCGGCGTGCCGTACGTCAAACGAACGGCGGTATTTTTTTACTGTTTTCGCAAGATCGCTGTCGGTTGCAAGCTTTATATATTCGGCGGTATCCTGCGCTATTTGCGGAACAGCGCCGTCGTCGTAAGTTACAGTTTCGGTACGGGACGCTTTTTTGTTCTTTTTACGTTTGAAATTAGCTGTCGACGCCGCTTCCACATATTTTTCGTTAAGTTTAAAATCGGTCGCAAGTTTATCGATCTGCGACCTTAATGTGCCGTCGTAATACTTATCGCCGTCTACGACGAGTATTCCGCCTATCAATTCTTTATCTATCTTATAATCGAACCCGACGTCTGATCCGGCATGTTTTGCGGAAAAAACACTTTCCAATTTACCGCGCTGTTCTGCCGAAAGCTCCGACGCCGACGACACATGAATGACAATATCTGGCATCAGTCGGAATCCTCCCAATCGGACAAAACCTGTTCGATCAGAACATTGTTATCCTTTTCGGATATTTCGCGTTCCAACAATTTTTCGGCGATCTGCACAGCCACGGTATTAACACTGTCGCGGTACTCGCCCTTTAACTGCTCGCGCTGTGTTGCGGCTTCCTTTTTAGCTGCCGAGACTATTATCTGAGCTTGTTCCTGCGCTTCGGCGAGAACGGCATCCGCCTTTTTTTGAGCGGCATCCGCCACACGCGCAGCAACGCGCGCGTTCTCAAGCTTTACGTCTTCCGCCATTTTCTGAAATTCGGCTCTTTTACTCTCGTTTTCGGCTTTCAGCCGTTCGTTCTCATTATAAACGTCGTCGAGATCCTTGCGTTTGTCTTTAAGCATTTTTTTGACAGGCTTATAAAGCAACGCTATCAAAGCGCCGGCAAGGATAAGAAAATTTACAATATAAAAAAGCATCGACTTCCAATCGAGTCCCAATTTGGACAGTATGTCGCCTGCTTCCGATAGAAACGTCATGATCGGTCCGCCTTACATGACCATAAGCATTATGGCGATAAGCAATCCGTAAATAGCAGTCGTCTCGCAAAACGCCAAACCGATAAACATCGACGAACGTATCTGTTTGGTGGCTTCGGGCTGCCTTGCCATGCTCTCCACGGCTTTGCTGGTCGTCATGCCCATACCGATAGCCGCACCGACACACGCGAGCGCGGCAATGCCGGCTCCCAGCGCTGTCATTCCTTCGACTCCCAAAAACGCCATAACGGCTCCAAAAAACGCTTGCATAATTAATACCTCCGATAACTATTCTATAGCTTCGTTGATGAAATTCATCGACAAAAACATAAATATATAAGCCTGCATCAATGCATGGAAAAGCGTAAAAATAGGCGCCAAAAACACAGGCAACAAATTGCGCAAGGGCGTCATATACACGATATCCATTATCAAAAAGCCCGAAAACACACTACCGAACAACCGCAGTGCCATAGAAAACGGTACTACACAATCGGTAACAAGGGGTATGACCGCGGCATAATGCGTCAGTCTTTTAGCGCGTTTATGCATAAATCCGATTATCAAAACGGCAAAAAACGTTATAAGACCGAGAACTATATTACAATTCATATCCGACAGCGGAGACCGCAGTCCGAATAATTCGATAAGTATCCCGAACATTATAAACGCCGAACTGCCGAAATACACCGCTCCGACCGTTCCCGAATATTTTTCGGTAAGATCTTCGGAGTTGGCATCGAACATACCTACAGCCCATTCCAAAAACATCCGCAGTACCGACGTATGCCGATGATCTCCGTTCCATTTGGGTATGCAGAATATGCGCACCGCCGCCGCGAAAACGATTAGCGCGGACGTAACTATACATGTCGACAGCATAGTTACCGTAAAGTCGAAATCTCCGACCGTATAAAGCACTTTGGGTGCGATTGTTGGCAAATGCTCGAAAGTCATCGCTCTAAATATATCACTACATTCCGCAAAACGCAAGCGTTTTGTGATACAAATACCTTATTTTCGTTTTTCTGTCCGGCGATCAAAAATATATTTACAACATAATAACATCAATAATTAAGATACGATTCGAATGCGTTCCGTATATGATTTACCGTACGGTCCTCAAGATATACCTCGATCACGTCGAACCTTACGGGAACGCCGAACAATCTGAAGCGCTTTATATACTGTGATGTTACCTGCGATATTTTTTTGATTTTATCGAATCCCACGGCTTCCGCAGGCGTTCCGTATTCCAAAGACAATCGGGATTTTACCTCTACGGATATCAATGTTTTTTCGTCCGTAGCAAAAATATCCACTTCGCCTATATCCGTGGTGTAATTTCTGTCCAATACTCGGTATCCGTGCGTTTCCAGATACTTTACGGCTATATTTTCGCCGTCGCTGCCTCTGACATTGATATGTTTTCTGCGGTTTTTACCGAACATTATCACCCACCGTCTGCGGTACCGAAATCAGATTTCGACCGCATCGACAAAATTTTTAATAAAAGTCCGTCTGTGTTCGGGACACGCGCCGTAATTCTTAAGCGCTTCAATATGTACGGAAGTACCGTATCCTTTATTTTTTGCGAATCCGTACTGCGGATATTTGATATCCATATCGCGCATTATCCTATCCCGCGTTACTTTTGCCAATATCGACGCGGCTGCGGTACAGTAGCTTTTCGCATCAGCTTTTACAACGGAAACATACCGAACATCGGTATCCAAACCTTTTACCGCATCGATAACGGCAAGCTCCGGTTTTGTCTTAAGTCCGTCGAGCGCCTGCTTCATGCCCAGTTTTGTGGCTTGCAGAATATTTATTCCGTCTATAGTCTGCCTATCCACCAATACTACGCAATAATCGGCGACTTGTATTATCTTTTCGTACAGTTCCTCACGTTTTTTTTCGCTCAGCTTCTTACTGTCGTCTATTCCTACAATAGGTATCTCTATAGGCATGATACACGCGCAAACGGCAACCGGACCGGCAAGCGGACCTCGTCCCGCTTCGTCCACTCCGCAAAGCGCTTTTACGTTATACGCCTTGTCGAACTCGATAAGTCTCTGCGTTTTTTGCAAAGCGGTTTCTCTTTTGTTTTCTTTAATCATGAGCCTGCTCCAACCCGATCTTGCCCAGTCTGCCCTTACGGAAATCGTCTACAAGAGCGGATGCGGCGCGTTCCGTATCCCACTCTCCGCCACGAGCTTTAAAGCCGCGCGACACGGCTATTACCGCCAGACCGTTTTCCGCCGAAATTTCGGTTCCGTAACGCTTTTTGAGTATACCTTTATCTATGCCGTTAAGTCTGTTTATCAACGCCGCAGCCAGTTCCGACACGTCCAATACCTCGTCTTTTATACTGCCTATCAACGCGAGATTTTCGCCGATCTTTCTCTCCGTTATTTTGGGATAAAGCGTACCCGGCGTATCGAGCACATCCAAAGTGCTGTCCACGCGCGCCCATTGCGACGTCCGAGTTACGCCTGCTCTGTTGCCTGTAGTAAGACGGGATCTGCCGCACAGACTGTTGATCAAAGTGGACTTACCTGTATTCGGCACCCCGACAACTACTGCACGGATATGCGTATTAATACCGCGACGGCGCTGTTTTTCGATAGTATCCGAACAAGCTTTTCCTATAGCGGCAAGCAGTTTTTTTCTGCATACGGAATCGGTACCGTCTACCGCTACCGCAATATTGTTTTTTTCCGACAAACGTTTTATCCATCCATCTGCGGTTTCGGGAGATACCGTGTCGGATTTATTGAGAACGTAGACGATAGGTACATTTATCATGGCGTCGAACGCAGGATTGAAACACGATCTTACGGCACGGCAATCCAACACGTACAAAACACAGTCCGCAACCTTGAGATTACTTTCTATCTCGCGTGTGGACTTTGCCATATGCCCCGGAAACCAATTAATTTCCATTATACACCGCCGTCCGCCTTATCTTCCAAAAGATCGGGTCTGAGTCTTTCGGTAAGATCCACACTCGTATTTCTTCTGTATCTGTCTATTTCTTTGTGATTGCCGTTAAGCAATACTTCAGGGACCTTAAGCCCCATAAATTCGGGCGGACGGGTATAATGCGGATATTCAAGCAAACCGTCCGAAAAAGTTTCGGTTTCATGCGACACCGCACTTCCGAGCACTCCGTCCACAAATCTGGATACGGAATCCACTACGACCATAGCGGCAAGTTCTCCGCCCGATAAGACATAATCTCCTACGGAAATCTCTTTATCCATACAAAGATCGAGCACTCTTTGATCTACGCCTTCGTAATGTCCGCACAACAATAAAAGATCTCGTCCTAGTGCAAGGTCTCGGCACAGTCGGTCCGACAGTTTTTCGCCTTTCGGAGACATATATACCCTAAGATAATCGTGACCGGGATCGACGCTCTGTATACAATCGTAAATCGGCTGCGGCGTCATTACCATTCCGGCACCGCCGCCGTACGGAGTATCGTCGCATTTTTGATGTTTGTCTTTCGAGTAAGCGCGTATATCCACGGCTTCGAAATCTATTTTGCCGTTTTTGATCGCACGTCCGATGATACTTTCGTTAAGACACGCAAACATTCCCGGAAAAAGCGTCAGCGCTCTAATCTTCATCGTAAACAGTCACTTCCTTAAGCTTTTTGCCGTCGACGCAAAGCCTTGCTTGTTCACTGTCAAACACGGCGCCGAGAGCCTCGACAAAAGCAAAAGTCATTTCTTTGCCGTTCTCCAGCCCGACGGTAAAAACATCCGCCGCACCGAACGACTGAACTGACTTGATCTCTCCGATATGAATATCAGATCCGTCTTCGCGCGAAACCAGTTCGGCGCCTATAAGATCGGCAATAAAAAACTCTCCGTCTTCAAGCGGCACCGCAGCTGCGCGGTCCACCGAAACAAAAAGTCCGCGCAATTCTTCCGCCGCGTTTCTGTCGTCGATATCGGCGAATTTGATAAAAACATCGTTTCCGCCCACTCGCACACCGGAAATTTTATACGGCTGTTTGCCGACAAATGCCGTTTTGAGTACGCAAAAACGCGACGGATCGTCGGTCATCGGTCTGACCTTGACTTCGCCGCGCACGCCTTGCGGTTTTACTATTTGACCTATAGTTATCAAGTTACTCGTCTATCTCGACAGAACAGTTTCTGCCTTGTTTTATCGACGCAGCCTTGACGACCGAGCGTATAGATCTTATTATCCTGCCCTGCTTGCCGATGATCTTACCCATATCGTCTTTTGCTACCTTGACGGTCAAAACATCGCCGTCTTCGGTGACGGATACTTCGTCTTTCTTATCGACTAGCGCGGTAACAATATATTTTACAAGTTCCGTC
Source organism: uncultured Christensenella sp. (assembly GCA_910585055.1). Classification (GTDB taxonomy): domain Bacteria; phylum Bacillota; class Clostridia; order Christensenellales; family Pumilibacteraceae; genus Anaerocaecibacter. Next base: position 37,493 of record CAJUBY010000014.1, read on the forward strand.
ATCGCGCATTACTCCGCTTTTTTCTTCTTTTCGACCTTGGTCTTCTGCGTGGATTTTTTAGTTTCCAAAGCGCCTGCTTTTACCAAAAGCGCACGAACGGTATCGGTGGGCTGAGCACCGTTCTTTATCCATTGCTTGGATCTTTCCGTATCGAGCTTGAGACCGTCGTCGAGATGGGGATCGTAGGTTCCCAATACTTCGATAAATCTGCCGTCGCGCGGAGAACGCGAATCGGCAACGATTATACGGTATACGGGATTTTTGTGATCGCCCATGCGTGTGAGTCTGATTTTAACCATGATTTTCTCCTTAAATAAAGTTGTTTTATTCTTATTCTTACAAGCGCGTAACACGCTTTGTTAAGCCTTGATTATCTGAAACGCCGTTTTTGACGTATAACTTTTTGCTGCATTTGCGGCATTTTACCCGAACTTGCCGCCTTCATCATTTCTTTGGTCTGATCGTACTGTTTAAGCAACGAATTTACTTCCTGTACGCTCGTTCCGCTGCCTGCCGCAATGCGTTTTCTTCTGGACGCCTTTATCACTTCCGGATGATTACGTTCGTAAGGCGTCATGGAAAGAATGATAGATTTATATTTGTTTATCCGTTCGTCTATCTGTTTCGAATCGACGTTGGCTTTGTTCATGCCCGGGATCATGGCAACGACGTCGTTAATGTCGCCCATTTTGGCGAGCGATTTGAATTGCGTCAAAAAGTCTTCGAGCGTGAATTTATTTTCACGCATACGCTTTTCGAGTTTTTTAAGCTCCTCTTCCGAAACAGCCTCCTGAGCTTTTTCGATAAGAGTAAGCACGTCGCCCATTCCGAGTATCCTCGACGCCATTCTGTCCGGATAAAAAGGTTCGATATCGCCAGATTTTTCCCCGGTACCGCAGAATTTTATCGGTTTGCCGGTGACTGAACGTATAGAAAGCGCCGCGCCGCCGCGCGTATCTCCGTCTAACTTTGTCAATATAACGCCCGTTATATCAAGCTCGTCGTTGAACGTTTTCGCTACGTTTACGGCGTCCTGTCCGGTCATTGCATCCACAGTCAAAAGGATCTCCGTCGGCAGTGTCTTTGCCTTGATCTCTTTAAGCTCGTTCATAAGCTCTTCGTTTATATGCAACCGTCCGGCGGTGTCTATAATGACGGTATCGTAACCGAGTTTAACGGCTTCGTCAACGGCTTTGGCTGCGATTTTTACGGGATTGCCCTGTCCTTGCTCAAAGACCGGTATATTCACTTTTTTTCCGACGACTTGCAACTGATTTATAGCAGCCGGACGGTATACGTCGCACGCCGCGAAAATAGGCTTTTTGCCCTGTTTGGCAAGATAACTGCCCAGTTTGCCGCAGAACGTAGTCTTACCTGCACCCTGTAATCCGCACATCATTATGACGGTGGGCGGCTTTGACGCAACCTCCAACTTGGAATTGACGGAACCCATAAGTTCGACGAGTTCTTCGTTTACTATTTTTACTACCTGCTGTCCGGGCGTGAGCGATTTGAGCACCTGTTCGCCGACGGCTTTTTCCGATACTCTCGATACGAAATCCTTTACAACGGCATAGTTTACATCCGCTTCCAAAAGAGCTATGCGTATTTCGCGCATTGCTTGTTTTATGTCGCCTTCGGTAAGTTTGCCGCGCGACGTGATTTTAGAAAATACATTTCCGAGCTTTTCGGATAAAGACGAAAACAATCCCATTTATATCTCCCGTTGCCGCAGATCGGCTACGATTTCATTCAGTGCTTGTCCGGCTTGCTTCGGATCCGACTCCGCAATTGACGACACAAACCCCAACTTCGATTCCAAAAGATCGTAACGCGCGACTATACCCAATTTGGTTTCGTAAGAATAAAGCTGTTTTTCGGCTTGCTTTAAGGTGTTTAAAACAGCCTGACGCGTGACGCCGATATTTTCGGCAATTTCCGCCAACGACAGATCGTAATCGTAATAACTGCGGACCACTTCCAGCTTATGTTCGGTGAGCAACGACCCGTAAACGTCGCACAGCCTGGATATCTCCAAATCCTTACTCATATAAAAAGGTGTAAACCTAAATTGATTTACACCTTGATTATACACCATTAAATTTATAATTGCAACCGTTTGGACGCATAATTTACAAATTATTCGTCGCCCATTATTCCTGCCACAAACGCTTGCGAATCGAAATCTTCGAGATCGTCTATACCCTCGCCCACTCCGACGTACACGACAGGGACAGACAGCTCTCCCGCAATGGCAAGCACGACTCCGCCTTTTGCCGTACCGTCCAGTTTGGTAAGTATTATACCGTCGATATCTATCGCTTCGTTGAAAATATCCACCTGCGAAATTGCGTTTTGACCCGTCGTCGCATCGAGAACAATATAATTCAATACCGTCGCATCGGGCAATTCGCGTCCTATAACACGGGATATCTTTTTAAGCTCCTCCATAAGATTTTTTTTGTTATGAAGTCTGCCTGCCGTGTCTATGAGCAATACGTCGCCGTTTTTGCTTTTTACGCTCTGCGCCGCATCGAATACGACCGCAGCCGGATCCGCCCCTTCGGAATGCTTTATTATTCGCACTCCGGCGCGTTCCGCCCAAACAGACAACTGATCGGCAGCGGCGGCGCGGAATGTATCGGCGGCGGCGATAGTCACCGATCTGCCCTGAGATTTAAACTTTTTAGCAAGTTTTCCGACAGCCGTCGTTTTACCGACGCCGTTTACTCCGGACAGCATTATGACCAACGGAAAACCGTACTCGGGTTTTTCGTTTTCGTCCAGCAGTTCGACGAGTATATCCTTTAGCAGATCTCTTACGGCAGCGGTATCGCGTACGCGGTTCCTGTCGATCTCGTCCTTGAGCCTTTCCATAATATTATCGGTCGTTTCTGCGCCGATATCGGAAGTAAGCAATGTTTCTTCCAATTCGTCGTAAAAAGAATCGTTTAGTACACCGCCGGTAAACAGCTTGTTAAGCTTATACGATATCGCTTCTTTTGTGCGTTTAAGCCCGTTTTTGATTTTAGAGAAAATTCC
>CAJUBY010000014.1:40544-44332 GCA_910585055.1 uncultured Christensenella sp.
CCCATAATACGCCGTCCCTGCGGCGGATTTACTCGTCCTTTGCTTTCGGTACGGCAACCGCATTTTTAAGCGCGTCGCCGAGCCGTACCGATACAATAGTCGATACGCCTTCTTCTTCCATGGTCACGCCGTACAGACAATCCGCCTGCTCCATAGTCGGTTTTCTGTGCGTTATCACGATAAACTGCGTATTTGCCGAAAATCTCTTTATCATAGCCGCCACGCGTCCGACGTTCGCATCGTCCAGCGCCGCTTCTATCTCGTCCAAAAAACAAAAAGGCATGGGGCGCAGTTTCATTATCGCAAACATTATTGCGATAGCGGTAAGAGTTTTTTCTCCGCCCGAAAACAGCGATATCGACTGCAGGTTCTTGGACGGAGGCTGCGCTATTATTTCGACACCGCGCATAAGCGGATCTTCATTTTCAGTAAGCTCGAGATCGGCGTTTCCGCCGCCGAACAATTCACGGAAAATATCGCGGAAATTTGACCTGACCTGCTCGAAACAAGCGTCGAAATCGCGCATCATATTAGCCGACATTTCCTTGATAATGCGTTCCTCGTCGGAAAGACTTTTCATCATGTCGTCGCGCTGTTCTGACAGCTTACTGCACTTTTGAGCAAGCTCCTGCGCCTCTTCTATTGCGTTTTCGTTGATGCTGCCGAGATTTTGTATGCGTCTGCGCAGTTTTGCGATCTCAATTTCGCCGTTTTCCGGATCGTATCCGTCTTCCTTGAATTCCAAACAGTTTTCATACGCAAGACCGTAGTTCTCGTTTATCGACGTCTGCATGTTTTCCATATTGACGTCCACCTGCGCCAAAACTATTTCCTGCTCGTGTTTGCGTTCGGTAAGCTGCGAAATTATATCGTTGTATTCCAAACGGGCTTTATCGCTTTCTACCGTTTTGATATTAAGATCGGATTTATACTGCGACAGCCCGTCGAGCTTTGCTTTGATTTCTTCCCTGCGTTTGTCGTTACCGTCGGAACTGCTTGCGGTAAGCTGTTTTATCCTGTCGTCGCATTCCTGCATAGTGCGGTTATTGCCCAGAATAGTCATATTATTGCTTTCTATGCGGCTTGCCGTCGCTACGGCTTCGCTTTTAAGCCTTGCTATCTCGTTCTGCAAAGCCTCTATATCCTTCTCGTAAGAAAATACGGCGATATTGCGTTCCACCACGGATTCATGCAACCTGTCGCGCTCGCGCCGAAGTTCGTCGAATTCTCTGTCGATACGCGAATTTTCCTCATTGCGTTCGTTGACGCCTATATCGTCCTGCGTTTTCGACACGGCATCGAGATCGGCTATTATGTCGTCGAGCTTTGCGGTCAACTGTCCGAGCATTTGCGAATCGAAAGATATAGACTCCGACAAAGCGTTAAGCTCGGCGCGCAAGGCGTTGCTTTCCGCTGTCTTTGCCGTTTCCGCTATCTCGTAATCGTGAATATCTTCGGTAAGTTCGCGCACATTTTTTATTAGCGATCCGTTACGTTCGGCAAGCTCATCGCGGCACGACCCGTGATAGCGCCCTGAGGCGTTACTATATCGCCGTCAAGCGTGACTATACGAAATCCGTACTTGCTGTCGCGCGCCAAACCGACCGCCGTATCCATATTGTCGACGATAACCGTAGCGCCCAGCAAGCCGTTTATAACCGGTTCGAATACTCGGTCGTACGTAAGCGCGTTTGCCGCTACGCCGAAACAACCGTTTCTGCGCAACAGCGGCATAAGATCGCGGTCTATCGTACGCGGTTTAAAACTTGTTATAGGCAGGAATGTAGCTCTGCCGTACTTATTCGCTTTTAAGTGTTCTACAAGAAGTTTGGCGTCGTCCTCGTCCTTGGTAACTATGTTGTTTACCGCATTGCCGAGCGCCATATCGACGGCGGCTTCGAATCCTTCTTTAACGGTAATAACCTGACCGATAACGCCTACTATCGCGTTTTTTACACGCGGGTTCGTGTTGGCATCGTCCAACAGTTTTCGCACGGAATACGAGTATGCATCCTTCTGTACATCTTCCAATACGCGCTTGCGCGACACCAACGCAGAATAATCTTGGTTGGCTTGTCCGATTTCCGTACCCAATTCCGCCAGCCTTTCGGCGCATTCCGCATTTTCGCGCTCGCTGCTTTGTTTTTGCGATATAAGACTTTCGCGCTCTGCTCTTAAGCCGTCGAGTTCCGTCGTTTTCGAAGCCAGCGTTTCGGCGCCCACCGCGACCTTTTGCTCGCTGTCGGAAATCTTCTGCTTGAGATCTCGGATCTGCTCGGTCAAATTTGAACGTTCCGCCGTAAGCTCGCCGACGCTGCGGTTGACAGCCGCACGGCGTTCCATAGCAGCAATGAGTGCGCGACGCGCATCGTTTATTTTCGCTTCCTCGGCTGCCACTTTTTCGACCAGCCGCGAATATTCGGAATTAAGTTTTTCGTATTCCTCTTTTGCCGTTTTTAAAGAATCGGACTTACGCTTTAGATCTTCCTGTTTTTCGGACGCAGTAGTTGTAAGCTCGTTGTAGTTATCGTTCAACGCGGAATTTGCTGCCATCAACGCCATGTTTTGACTGCTCACGCTTTCGAGCTGCTGTCTGAACAGACCTATCTGACCCGAAATTTTTTCCTTGTCGACCGACAGATCCATAAGTTCGGTACGGTACTTTTCGAGATTGGAATCTATCGACTGAAGTTCCGACATCGCCTGATTGTAATCCGACGACGCCTGCGAATACGCCTTTTGGTTTTGCGCGATCTCGGCATCAATACCGGCAATGATCTCGGACAGCTTGTCCTTTGTTTCCGAAGCTGTTTCGTATCTGTTTATGTACAGATTTATCTCGTGATGTTTTAATTTTTCTTTAAGATCGTTATATGTACGCGTTTTTTCGGCTTGACGGGCAAGCGGTGCGAGCCGTTCCGTATCGCTTCCGAGAATATCGTTAAGACGCAACAGGTTTTCGCGCGTACGTGCGTTTTTGCGTTCCGCTTCCTGTTTTTTGTATTTGTATTTGCTTATCCCGGCAGCTTCTTCGAAAACGGTACGTCTGTCCTCGGGCTTGGCATTGATTATCTCCATAACGCGCCCCTGCCCGATAATAGTATAACCCTCAATTGCAAAACCCGCGTCGCGGAGCATTTCCGTTATATCGCGCAGTTTACATATATTGCCGTTTCTGTAATACTCGCTTTCGCCCGAACGGAACAACTTACGCGAAATAACCACTTCCTCGTACTCGTATGACGGGAAAAGCGAACGGTTATGATTGTCAAACGTCAGCGATACCTCGGCATACGACAAAGCTTTCCGCTTTTTCGATCCGTTGAATATGACGTCCATCATTTTCGATCCACGCAAAAGCTTAGCCGACTGCTCGCCCAGCACCCAACGTACGGCGTCCGCAACGTTGCTCTTGCCGCATCCGTTTGGACCTACGATAGCGGTTATGCCTTCGCCGAATTTTACTTCCAGTTTGTTTGCGAAGGATTTAAAGCCCATGAGGGACAGTTTTTTAAACTTCAAAACTTCTACCCGCTTTTGCCCGTATTTTCGTTACGAAATATATCGTATCCGACAACACAGCAATTCGGATTATACCATATCGGACGTAAAAAATCAATCGAATTACAAATACATACCGTCGAATTTTGTAAATTCGTATAAATAACGTTTCAGTCTTTACGAAGTGCGGCTAAAGCCGTCCGCGCCGCCGCGATCTGAGACGTGCGCTTGGATTTGCCCAACCCGTAAAATTCTCTGTTACCGACCGCCGCAACAGACTTGAATCC
>CAJUBY010000015.1 GCA_910585055.1 uncultured Christensenella sp.
TGCGTCAGCCTGCGGTATTATGCCGCACTTGTCGAGCATTTTGCAGTGTGCTATCGAGCCGGTTATATCATGACGGTACATCGCGCGGTCGAACGGCAGCGAATCGTTGAATTTTTCCGCTACGGCGTCAAGCTCGGCGGTGAATCTTCCTGACCAAAGTTTCATTGTTTTCTCCGTAAAAGTCGTAAAGCAGCAGAACCGCACTCGGGTTGCGGTGCGGTTCGGATCTTTTATTGTTTTTTGTTCTTTTCCAACATTTTCGCACGGACCTTGAGCGGCAGTCCGAAAAGATTGATAAACCCTGCGGAGTCTTTTTGATCGTAAACCTCGTCTTCGCCGAAAGTCGCTATATCTTCGTCGTAGAGCGAGTAGGGCGAAGTCATTCCGGCGGGAGATATTTTGCCTTTAAACAGTTTGACGCGCGTCATACCTGTCACGTATTCCTGCGTGCTGTCGACAAACGCGGACAGCGCTTCGCGGAGCGGTGTATACCATTTGCCGTCGTAAACCAGTTCGGCGAATTTCAAAGCGACGTGTTCTTTAAAGTGCGCCGTGTCGCGGTCGAGCGTTATCTCTTCGAGATTTTTATGTGCGGCGTAAAGTATAGAGCCTGCCGGGTTTTCGTAAACGCCGCGCGATTTCATTCCGACAAGACGGTTTTCCACCATATCGTCAACGCCTACGCCGTGTCTCGAACCTATTTCGTTAAGTGTTTCAATAAGTTTTACGGGATCGAGTTTTTTACCGTTGACGGCAACTGGTTCGCCTTTGATCCAGTTTATCGAAACGTATTCGGCGGTATCGGGCGTATCCTTTATGGGCTTGCTTATAAGCAGCATATCGTCTTTGGGTTCGTTCTCGGGATCTTCGAGATCGCTGCCTTCATGCGACAGGTGCCACAGGTTGCGGTCCATCGAATAATTGTGCGCTTTGGTGACGGGCACGTCCAAGCCGTGCGCAACTGCGTAATCTATCTCTTCGTCGCGCGATTTAAGATCCCAAATGCGCCAGGGCGCTATGATCTTCATGTCGGGCGCGAGCGCTTTTATGGACAGCTCGAATCGCACCTGATCGTTGCCTTTGCCCGTGCAACCGTGGCAAATGGCATCCGCTTTTTCTTTTTTTGCGATCTCGACAAGGCGTTTTGCGATCACGGGGCGCGCAAACGACGTGCCTAACAGGTATTTGCCTTCGTAGACCGCGCCCGCTTTTATCGTGGGGAAAATACAGTCTTTCACGAATTCGTCCTGCAGATTTTCGATATAGAGTTTTTCGGCGCCGCTTTTTTTCGCTTTTTCGTGCAGCGGCGCGAGTTCTTCGCCCTGACCTACATCCGCGGCTACGGCTATTACTTCGCAGTCGTAATTTTCTTTGAGCCAGGGAATAATGATAGTTGTATCGAGTCCGCCCGAATACGCCAATATCACCTTCATTTTTGCCATTTGTTTATCTCCTTGAACATGTATGATTAAGCATATATATTGTACAACATTTGATCTCAAATAGCAATCGAAATCGAAAAAATAAAAAAATTATCGGTCGGACGGCGTTCACATATGTCTGTATATTTTTTTTTCGTTCCGTAATAATCGTTGCGAACGTTCATCGGAAACGGCATTTTTGCGGTTTAAATAGCCGAAACGTTCTTTAATATTGTTGACATAAAGCATTATATAATGTTAAAATATATCAATTATATGTTGAAATCGGCAACGGCGCCGGATTCGGCTTTATTTGTTGTACGGAAAAACCGAGAAAATCACCGTTTCTCAACAGCGTTTCGGACTGTAATGTTCGGAGCGGTCGCGTTATATCAAAGGTGACGATATGAACAGAATGCGTAAGATATTGTTGACGGTACTCATATTCGCTTTGACGGCGGCATGTGCGTGTGCTTTTACGGCATGCGCGGACTCCGGCGATCCGGCAAAGATATATACCGTTACTTTCGATACCGACGGCGGTACGGAACTTTCTCCGATAAAAGCCGTCGGCGGAAGCATGATAGTTCCGCCTGCCGATCCGCAGAAAAGCGGTTTCGAGTTTAAAGGTTGGTATACCGATTCCGAATTTACCGGCGACGCGGTGAAAGTACCCGATATCATGCCCGGTAAAAACGTGACGTATTATGCAAAGTTCGAACCGTCGGCAGGCGAATGTTTTGTGGAATACGTGTTTAATCTGGGAAAATTTCCGCACGAAGGAAACATTGCCGCGCAAAACGGCAATGCCGGAGAAAAAGTGACCGTTAAAGACGGCGAAGATTATATAGTTGCCGGATTTAAATTTATTGCGTGGTCGGTATATGAAAACGGTCCGACGGCATTCAACGAGAAGCTGGACGGGCAGTTCGACGCCGGAGACGAAATAACGCTTGAGGAAGGTAAGATCACATTATACGCGCAGTGGGCTGCCGAATATACGGACGCACGCGGCGGCGCGGATAAGATCTATGTAAACCGTTCGCGTATAGAACGCGGCTTGGGTGCCGCATTGTTGGTGCGGTCGGGACAGGACGATAAATTGGGATTTGTCCAGTCCGGAAAAAACACTCAGTCGGGATACGACGAATTTACTTTTTATGTCGACGATGTCGGATCGGGAACGTACGGCGGCAGACTTTACGGCGATTTTACGTTTGTAGTCGGCGACGGTGTGCGCGGTATATATATGAATTACGATCATGTGGAGCGCGAGCCCGACGCCGGGTTTTTGTTGGCTGTAGACGGTTTCGGTTTTGCTACGCTCACTGAAATACGCGGTGATTATACCGTTACACGTGCGAGCGGAAATTACGAATATAACGAAAAAGAAGGCGACTATACATTTAAATTTACTTATACCGACGACGAAGACAAAACGGAATACATTTCGTATTTCGTTTTGGAGATCGGCACGATAGCGGATACGCAGTTCAGCGGCTATTTTACGTTTCAGGGCATGGAAAGCGCGTCGTATATATTATACGAAAACGGCGAGCTGGGTTACGGTTACAAACTCGAGCTTAACGGTTACGGCGGTGCCAGAATGCAGGTGTACGATGCCGACGGCGAAACCGTGACCGAAAAATATTCCGGTATATATAAAGGCACGCTCGATCATGTCGATTATTACGGCGAGTGGAGCGTTTCGCTGACGAGAGAAACATCTGGATCGCAAATCGAATTCAAGTTTATACTCGGGATAGTAAAGCCCGCGCCGACGGCTACCGAGATACCTGTGTTTACGTGGTTTTCCGAAGAACTGTTCGGCGAATATAAAAACGGCGCATCTGTATTGTATCTTGACGGGTACGGCAGCGCGCAGTACAGCGTGAGCGATACGGTTTATGTCGGAGAATGCACTGTCGGACGATCCGGGTTGGTCACGTTCGTGCCGTTCATTGAAAATGCCGACGGCACATTGGAGCGCGGCGGCACGATGTATTTCAATCTCGACAGGACAGGCAACACGTTTTCGGTTAATTCGGAGGGTTTTGCGGTGGACGGCGATACGCTCACGGGGTACAGCGGCACGTCGAAAATAGTGGAAATACCCGACGGTGTAAAGTCCGTAGAAGCGGATGCTTTCAATTACATCAGCTCTAAAAACACAAACGGCGTATCGCTTGTGCAAGTGACGATCCCGTCGAGCGTAACGGCTATAGGACAGAGGGCGTTTCAAAATTACAATACCCTTCGCCGCGCGGTGTTCCTTTCCGAAACGCCTGTCGTTATAGACTGGTCCGATGCCGACGATCCGTTCCGTTGGGGCGCAGGAGATTTTGTTATAGTAGTGCCCGAAAATGCGAAATCGGCGTATATCACGGCGTGGCCCGATTGTAAATACACAATTAAGGGCAGTACGGAAATAACGCTGCTGCCCGAGTTCGAAATAGAAAACGGCGTACTTTTAAGATACAACAAACAACCCGGCGCAGCGGATATTTTGGATATAACCATGCCCGACGAAGTCACGGAAATAGCCGCCAAAGTTTTCCGCGGACTGGATTTTATTCGCAGCGTAGACTTGAACAACGTTACCAAAGTCGGTGAAGCCGCGTTTGAAAACTGTCCGGCGCTCGAAACCGTTAAATTCACTAAAGTAACGGAGCTGGGTACGGGAGCTTTTGCGCTCTGCGAAAAACTGAATAACAGCGGTCCCGAAACTGCAAACACGCTCGATCTTCCGGCAGCGGTCAAAATAGGCGACAGTGCGTTCGGCGGCTGTATATCTTTGAGATATGTACGCATAGGCGCGAATATTTCCGAAATAGGCGGCAATGCGTTTTACGAATGCAATATTTATGCCAAAGATCCGCCGCTCATGGTGGAACTGTTATGCGACGAAGTGCCTGTCATGGGCGGAAAGATAACCGTAGGCAACATAGGGTTTAGATTTAAAATAAAAAATATCGGTGTCGCTTTGAAATGCTTTGCCGCGCCGACATGGGAAGACTACTGCAAGCATCTTTACATAGAATCGGGAGCGGAAAAAGGTACGTACGTCAGCGGATCGGATATTCTCGTTCTAGACGGCAGGGCGGTTTATCAGTCGTCTAACGTTTGGATGTATTCCGTCGAAGGCGAAACGATAACTTTGTACGATTTCGATCCCGACGAAGAAAAACGTTACGGCAGTGTGACCGGTACTTTGAAGGACGGCGAGATCAAGATAACCATATCGGGTAAATTCCGTACGTTCGTACTTGCGGGAGACAAAGTGACGTATGTAACATCCGACGGCAAATACACGTTGGTTTGCGCGCTTGCAGATCTGGATCCCGAATCGTACGAAGATTTCCGCGGTTATGCGGATGTAGTGTTCAACGGCAAACAGGTAAAACTGTTTGTCAACGGTTACAACATAAAGATAATTTACGGGTTTACCGACAGCGACGGCAAAAAATACGATTTGGCGCTGTCGTTTGACGACGAACATCTTGTCGTTAAACGCACTGCCTCGGCTACCTATATAAAAAATATCACCGCGCCGGACGGCAGCGTAATAAATCTGCATTTCAACGGCAGTCTTATATACGTTTACGGCGAGCTCAAGATCGAGGTCGCACCCGGTAAGTATTTGCTGTGGAGCGAAGCCAACAGTTCGATTGCGAGCAAGTCGGGCAATACTTATACTTTTACGTGTCTGTATCTTAACAAAAAATATAAAATTACAGCAAAGGTGTCAGAAGACGGCAAGACGTTTACGTATACCTACACGGTATCGTGACGTAACGATCGATAAGGAGAAATAACCATGAAAAAACTTACAAAATCACTGGTATTACTGATGACCGCGGCCGCCATAGCGGTTATGTCTGCGGCTTGCGGCGATCAAAATACGCAAAAGCCGTCCGGTAAGACCGACAAATATACTGTCACTTACTCGATAGGCGAAGCGCACGGCACAGCTCCCACGGAAACGGATAAAGCCGAGGGCGAAAAATTTGCGGTCAAATCCGCCGACGGACTGACTAACGGCGATAAAATATTCGGCGGTTGGAACGACGGGATCAAGACGTACGCCGCAGGCGATATGTATACCATGCCCGGAAAAAACGTTACATTCTCGGCTCAATGGAAATTGCCGCAGGCAGAATACACTGTAACGTACAAGCCCGGCGAACACGGGACTGGCGACGACGTGGTGGAAAACGGCGTATCGGGCATTATATCGATCAAGGCTAATCCTTTTACGGCGGAAAGCGATTATGTGTTTGCCGGTTGGAAGATCCAAGGCGACGAAAGCGACAAAATTTACGCCGCCGGCGCTGCGTATCAGTTGACGGCGGACGTAGTGTTCGTAGCGCAGTGGGCGACCGAGTATGTCGGGGTCGAACTCGATTACAAAGGTGTTTTGGTATTGAATTTTGCAACCGGGAAAGGCGAACTGCTGTACTCCGATTCGATGGGAGAGGAACTTTCGGCAGCTCTTACATTTATTCTCGACGGATCCGATATCGAAATATCCGTGGGGGGGGGCAAGTTTAACGGCAAGTACGAAAACGGAGCAGTTACCGTCACGCTTGTTTTTGCCGGCGTTACTTACAGATTCGGTGAAATGGAGCAGCCGGAAGTGACGGCGCCCGAAGTTTCGTTCGACGCCAACGGCGGCACGGGCAGCGCACCCGTGATCTCGGATGACGATATAACATATGACAACAATGCGCAGAAATACAAGTTCAAACTTCCGCAGAATACTTTTTCCGCTCCGCATGGAAAAGAATTCGATAAATGGACTATAGGTAATCTTGATTACAAACCGGGCACTACATATTTTGCCGATCCCGGAGAAAAAGTCCGCATTTTGGCGAAATGGAAAGACGTTTCGCCCGAACTGCCTACCGGGACTGCGTTTATCGGCAATTGGAATACACCTGCGTCTACGGGGATACTCGGGGTACCCATTCCAGGCGTCAACGTGACCAAAGTGTATATCGATACCGAAAGATCTGTGGCGTATTATGTGATCGGCGATCAGCCGACGGCAAAAAAATCGACATTGAGCACGGCGAGTAACATGGACGAAAGTATTTACGGTGCAGATGCCGGTTACTTCGAAATGAAGATAGAAAACGTTGCGTACAATGTTTTGATAAAAGCAGATAAAACACGGTTGTGTTTTTGCAGTATCTCTACCGACGAAAAATACGAAGGTTCGGAATTTACGGCCGACGGCGGCGAAATTCCGCCCGTATCCGAATATACCGTAACGATAGATCCTCGTAACGAAGAAGAGGTGACTACGGTTAAGATCGTTCCGGGAGAAAAGGTGTCCAGACCTGCCGATCCCGTTCATCCGCAGAACAAAACTTTCAGATACTGGGCGTACGAAGACGGCGTGACCGGCGCCGTATATCAATATAATTTCGATCTTGCGGTGACCGGAGATTTAAACTTGTTTGCGGTTTACGGCTGGAAGGTAACTTTCGTTATCACCGAAGGCAACGGTTCTATCGATCCTGTTTGGGTGGATATTTGGAGCACCGGTATTATCCTTCCCGACGATTCCGAGCTTAATAACGGAAGCCGCGTTTTGGTCGGATGGTGGGACGGCACTTACGCCGACACAGCCCAAACCGAAAAGAATATTTTCAAGCCCGGCGAAAGATACAGAGGTTCCGGTCATGCGGAACTGCGTACGGAATGGGCCGATCCGGTCTTAACATACGTGATAACTTTCGAAAAAGCGCACAACTACGGGGACCGTAAAGACGTAACGGGAGACGTGCCGGAGACAGAACGGCAAGAAGCCGGCGATAAATTTGTTTTGCCGAAGAACCCTTTTACTAAACCCGGTCATGTATTCAACGGCTGGCGTATTCAAAAGCTCGGCGATAACGGTTATACTTACGTGGATATCGAGACTGTTGCCGAGGACAGCGAATACACTATGCCGTCATTCGATATCCGTATTGTGCCCGACTGGCAGTCGGTCGCTTATTCGATCACATATAAACCGGGCGATCACGGCACGGGAGCGGATGTAAAAACGGAAAATATTATCGGCGCCGTTAAAATCGCAGCTTGCGGTTTCGCCGTCGATAATTTCTGGACTTTTGTAGGCTGGAAACTCGATGGCGATACATCCGATAAAATATACGAGGCAGGCAGCAGCTTTACCGGATCCGGGACCAACGTATTTGTTGCGACCTATGTCAATGCTTACAGCGGTGACGACAGTACGGGAAGTAACCTTATATATTTGAACTTTGCGGAAAACAGCGGAATGCTGTATACCGCAAACGAGCAAGAGTATGCTATCGGCATAACGACAGTCGGCAACCGTATTACGCTTACGGTAAATTCGGTTGCTTTTAACGGTACATTCGTAAACAATGCGTTGAATATAAAACTGACCGCCGAAGGCGTCGATTATATATTCGGCACGCCGCCGGACGGAATTAAACGCACGGTAACTTTTGTGCTCGGCGACGGGGCGCAGGGAACTGTTCCGACCGTGGAAGATAAAGAGGAAGGCGAGACATTTGTGTTGCCGACTGCAGACGGTATGACAAACGGCGATTTGGTGTTCGCCGGCTGGAGCGACGGCGAAAAGACTTATGCCGCAGGCGCGGAATATATTATGCCGGCAAAAGCGGTCGTGTTTACGGCGCAGTGGAAAGAGCCGGGTGAAATAATTTATGAAACAGTCGCTCTGAAAGATTTTGTCGGAAAACAGTTTTCGGGCAATACCGGAATAACACTGGATAATTCAACGGTGTACACTTCGATAAGTATTACATGGCATACATCTTTAGGTTATCGTTTGAAATTAACTTCGAGTCCGACTAGTACGCTTGGTCGTACTTTTGTAACGGACGTTAATATCGATTTATCCGGGAACACGTTTACTGCCGTATACAACAAACAAATCATGTCGTTTGCATTTGTTAAAAACGGTGATGTCTGGCAATTTGTAGTTTTGTCGATAAAAACCGAAGACGGCGCAACCGAATATGTTGATACGCCCGTTTTTATGGATGAATATATTGCATAGATTGCAAATAGAAAATGAAAAAAACGGATTTCGAAAGATTGTTGCTTTCGAAGTCTGTTTTTAATTATGCAAATTTAGTTATGTAAAATAGTATTAAATTTATAGCAGATCAATTAGGTGATACACGGTTGTTAATAATCAATTCAATTTCATATCGCCGAACTTAATCCGGTTCTTTTTGCGCATAAGTTCCGACACGCCCAATGCGATGGCAGCCGGTACGGTAATGTAACATACAAGTACGGCTATCAGAACATACCACCACTGTATACCGTTCTGTACGGAAACGGTAAATGTTTGTATAACTCCTACAAGCCCGGCGGTACCCATGCCCGAGCCTGTTGCGTCGCACATAATCTTAAATGCAGCCGAAGCAAGCGGACCTGCGACTGCCGACGCTGCGACGGCAGGGATGAGTATTCTCGGGTTTTTACCGAGATTGGGGATCTGCAGCATACTTGTACCTATGCCTTGAGATATCAGTCCGCCCCAGCGGTTTTCACGGAAACCGGCGACCGCAAAACCCACCATGTGCGCGCAGCAACCGGCACACGCCGCCGCCGCGCCTATACGCGCGTTGTATATCAGTTCGGGCGTGTTTATAAGCGACGAGTTGAAGATCATAACTCCGAACGCCGCGCTCGACGTGGGCAAGGTAAGCAACAATCCCATGATCACGGAGATGAGTATCCCGAAAGATATCGGTTCCCAGCCGATCGCCATGGATACGCCTTTGCCGAATACGGCAAAAAACATGCCGAAAGGAATACCGAGCGCTATCGCTCCGACCGTGCCGCTCCCGATCGCGCACAACGGCACTACAATGATGTCAACCGGCGTTTTGCCTTCGACGTGCCGCGTCGCTTCTATCGCCGCCACCGCGGCTGCGAACGCGCCGACCGGATCGCCTACGGTGATGGACGGTGTTTTGCTCGCGCCGTAAATATGTATACCGGACAGCGCGAATATGTTTGTTATGTTGGCGCCGATCATGCCTGCGACAGCCGCCGAAAAACTCGTCAGTTTGCCGGCTTTAAGACTGTGCGCAATGCCTACGCCTATGCCTGCGCCCATCAGCATTTTCGCCACGCCGCCTATCTGCGCCAGAATTTTGCAAAACGCATTGTCTTTGCTGATAAGTCCGAACTGAGCTATTATAGTACCTATTATAAGCGTACAGAAAAGCCCCAGCGCCATGCCCGAAAAAGCTTCGATAAAGTATCTGTGCGCAAAATATTTGCACCACTGTTTTGCCGTTCGGCGCGGTTTCGGCGTTTCGCCGTTCGGCGCGGATACAGCGGTATCCGATCCGTCCGCAGATTCTTGCGGAACGGACGCATCTCCGCTTACGGAGACCGTCGCGGAGTTTTCGCAGCCGGCCAAATCGGATTCTGCGGCAGTTATCGCGCGGTTTTCCGCGTCGTCGGGATCTGTCGGGTTTTCCGTACCGCTGTGTTTTTTCATATGCGCTTTGCTCCTTTGCAGAACGTTTGATGCGGTAATTATAACACCGCGATCGGTGCGGTGTCAATCGCGTCGACGTGTTTTCGCGATAAATCAATTTGCGTATTCTTATCCGCCGTCAGATCTTTCCGTATAACGGTGTTATCGGTTAAAACGATTTTACGGGGCAATACGCACTGCCGCGGATAAGCAAACGCGCAGTGCGGAAAAATATATCGAAACGGCGGCGTATCCCGGATCTTCCGTATATGTTTAAAACGGATGCTTTAAATATCGCCGTATCCGCTTCCGATTTTGTATTTGAATATTGTTGACAAGGCGGAAAGCTATGTGCTACAATGTATTCGGGTAATAACGCGCCCGTACCTTTTTCTCGGTAATGCGCTCTCCACGCAATACTGTGATCAAGGCGAATCATTTTGTCGGAGGTTAAAAATGGACAAACAGATTAAAGCGGAGATCATTCAAAAATACGCAACGCACGAAGGCGACACGGGAAGTCCGGAAGTTCAGATCGCGTTGCTCACGTGGCGGATCAATCATCTTACGGATCATCTTAAAACGCATCCCAAAGATCACCATTCGCGCCGCGGTCTCTTGCAGATGGTAGGATCTCGCCGCAGTCAGCTCAACTATCTCAAAGAGATAGACATCGAGCGTTACCGTGATCTCGTTGCCAAGCTCGAGATACGCAAATAATAGTCAACCCCCAAGGGGGCGTGCTTTAAACGCCCCTATTTTTTTTGAATTACGGTCAGTTAATTTTTAGGAGAATGATATTTATGGATTGCAATGTTTTCCAAACCGAGATCGGCGGACGGACGGTCACCGTCGAAACGGGCAAGTATGCGGGGCAGGCTAACGGCTCGTGCATAATCCGTTGCGGCGATACGGTCGTTATGACCAACGTGACTATGGCGGATGCGCCTCGTCCGGGCATGGACTATTTTCCGCTCGGAGTAGATTTCGAAGAAAAGCTGTATTCTATCGGCAAAATACCCGGCAGCTTTAAACGCAGAGAAGGTCGCGGAAGCGACAAGGCTATTCTCACGTCGCGCCTTATCGACCGTCCCATACGACCGCTGTTTCCCAAGGGACTGTTTAATGACGTTTCGGTAGTGGCTACGGCGCTTTCGGTCGATACCAATATTCCGCCCGAAGTTTTCGGAATGTTGGGTTCGTCCATCGCTCTTTCCATATCCGATATACCTTTTATGGGGCCTACCGGGTCGGTAGTCGTCGGATGCGTGGACGGCAAGTATGTAATAAACCCCGATAACGAGCAGAGAGCAAAGAGCACTATGCACGTTTACGTGTCCGGCACCAAGGATGCGATAATGATGGTGGAAGCCGGCGCGCAGGAAGTTTCCGAAGAAGAAATGCTGGGCGGAATACTTTTCGCTCACGAAGAGATCAAAAAACAAGTAAAGTTCATCAACGAGATAGTAAAAAAAGTCGGGAAGAAAAAGCTCGAAATGGAGCTTTATCATATCGGCGAAGATGTCGACAAGGCAGTGCGCAAATATGCGGACAAAAAGCTCGACAAGGCGCTTGACACGTTCGACCGCGCGGAGCGTCAAGCCAATCAGGACGAAGTCCAAGCGGACGTCATGGAACACTTTAAGACCGAGTTCGAAGGTCGTGAGCGCGAGATAGGCGATTCGCTCTATTATATGACCAAGGAAAAGGTCCGCGAAAAGATATTGAGCAAGGGCGTGCGGCCCGACGGTCGCAAAACGACCGATATACGCGATATTTGGTGCGAGGTCGGCGTACTGCCGCGTACGCACGGTTCGGCGGTGTTTACTCGCGGACAGTCGCAGGCGCTTTCCATTTGTACGCTCGGCACTGCCGGAGACGCTCAAAAACTCGACAATCTCGACGACGAAGAGACAAAGCGCTATATGCACCAGTACAATATGCCGCCGTATTCGACGGGCGAAGCCAAACCGCTTCGCGCGCCGGGCAGACGCGAGATAGGACACGGCGCCCTTGCCGAACGCGCGCTCGAACCCGTTATCCCCGGCGAAGACGAGTTCCCGTACACCATTCGCGTGGTTTCGGAAATACTTTCGTCCAACGGCTCGACGTCGCAGGCGAGTGTTTGCGGCAGCACTTTGTCGCTCATGGACGCAGGTGTGCCCATCAAAGCGCCCGTTGCAGGTATAGCTATGGGGCTTATTAAAGACGAGGAAAAGAACCGTCTTGCTATCCTTTCGGATATTCAGGGGCTCGAAGACTTTTTGGGTGATATGGACTTTAAGGTCGCCGGTACCGAAAACGGCATTACAGCCATTCAAATGGATATAAAGATCAAGGGTATCGACGAAAAAATACTCCGTACCGCACTAGAACAGGCGCGCGTCGGCAGACTGCATATTTTGGGCAAGATGCTCGAAGTTTTGAATAAGCCGCGCCCCGAGCTGTCGCAGTATGCTCCCAAGATCATAATGTTCAATATCGATCCCGAAAAGATCGGAGACGTTATCGGCAAGTCCGGCAAGACCATAAACAAGATAGTGGACGAGACGGGCGTCAAAATAGATATCGAGGAAGACGGCAGAGTGTTTATTGCCGGCGTCGATCAGGATATGACGCAAAAAGCGAAGGATATAATACTGGCTATCGTCAAAGATCCCGAAGTGGGCGACGTGTACGAAGGACCTGTAGTCACCGTACGCGACGAACTCGGCGCGTTCGTGGAGCTTGCGCCCGGCAAGGACGGAATGATCCATATCGCCAAGCTCGGGAAATACGTCGGCAAACGTCTAAATGCGGTCTCCGAAGTGCTTAAAGAGGGCGATACGGTAAAAGTCGAAGTAGTCAGCTTTACGAAGCAGGGCAAGATCGATCTTAAATTGTTGGAAAAACTTACCGGCGATCCTATCGAAAAAGCGCCCGAAGGTGCGTACGAGGAACAGCGTTCCGAACGCGGCGAACGCCGTCCGCGTTCCGACAGACCGCGCGGCGAGCGCCGTCCCCGTAACGATAAACACTAAACGTTAATAAAAGCACCCCGGTCGCGAATATATATATTCCGGGGTGTTTTTTATGTATCGACGCAAAGCAAAATTTTTTAGACTGGTTTTGGGCAACATAGTTATATGCGCTACGGTAGCCGCATTGCTGTTTGTTACGGTTACCGCAGGGGAAGCCAAGGTGGATACCAAAAGCGGACAGCCGTTTTATGCCGGTAAGTCCGATACGAAGGTATCGCTTATGATAAACGTGTACTGGGGCACGGATTATATCGGACCAATGCTCGATATTCTCGACAGATACAATGCCAAGACCACGTTTTTCGTCGGAGGATCGTGGGTGGCAGGCAATCCCGACACGCTTAAACAGATAAGCGACCGCGGCCACGAGATAGGCAATCACGGCTACTATCATAAGGATCATGCCAAGATAGACCGTGCTTACAACAAAAAAGAGATAAGCTCTGCGCACGACGCAGTAAAAGACGTATTGGGCACGGACATGAATCTTTTTGCGCCGCCTTCGGGAGCGTTCGGAGCCAATACTTTGGCAGTAGCCGAAGAACTGGGTTACAGGACGGTTATGTGGACGCGCGATACGATAGACTGGCGCGACCACGATCCGGCGCTCATTCTAAAGCGCGCCGTGCGCGATCTAAAGGGCGGAGATCTTATACTTATGCACCCTACGGACTGCACGCTAAAAGCGTTGGAAAGCATTTTAAAAGCAGTTGCGGACAAAGGATTGACAGTCGCGCCGGTGTCGGAAACGCTGGAAGCGGACGTAGTGTAAAAATTTTTGTACATTCGTCGGCTTTAAGCGCCGCCGGGATCACGATATTCATAAAGGAGCAGTATGACCGTAAAAAAATACAAAAGCGGACTCACGGTAATAGTGGAGCGTAACGACGCATTGCGTTCGGTGACGGCAGGGATAATGGTAGGCGCAGGCAGCGTATACGAAACGCCCGAAAATAACGGTATATCTCATTTTATCGAACATATGCAATTTAAAGGCACCGCCACGCGTACCGCAGAGGACATAGTTTCCGGTTTCGACAGGGCAGGTGCTGCTTACAACGCTTTTACCGGCAAGGAATACACTTGCTATTATTTTAAATCGATAGACGAAAAGACGGAATGCTGTTTCGAGCTTCTGTCCGATTTGTTTTGCAATGCCGCATATGAAAGTTCGGAACTCGACCGCGAGCGCAAAGTAATAACAGAAGAAATAAACATGAGCAAGGACGAGCCGGACGGCGTTTGTTACGATCTGCTTTACAAAACGGCGTTCGGCGGTTCGCTGGGAATGGAAATACTGGGGACAAAGGAGAATGTGGCGCGTTTCGGCAAGTCGGATATAGAATCTTACAAAAAGCAAAATTATCTGCCCGGCAATACGGTCGCAGCATTCGTAGGCAATATAACCGAAGAAAAGGCTTATGCGCTGGTCGAGAAGTATCTGTCTTCGCTCGTCGACGCGCAGTATACCGAGCCCGTATCGCTAGAGCCGCAAATATTTAAGTCCGGTTACGGCGAATTTATCCACGACTACGAGCAATCGGAAATATCTATCGCATTCCCGACATTCCCGGTAGGCGACGACCGCGCGCCTACGCTTTCCGCGCTGGACTGTATTTTGGGCAACGGCATGAGTTCGCGGCTGTTTCAGCGACTGCGCGAAAAAATGGGCGTAGTGTACAGCGTGTACACATCGCCGTGGCTCGGTAAAACAAACGGCGTTTTTACCGTTTGCGCCAACGTAAACGTCGTAAACACTCAACGGGCGGCTGAGGCTATCAAGAACGAACTGGATATACTGTTGAAAAACGGCGTTACCGAAGAAGAGACCGAAAAAGCGAAAATGCAATTGAAAGTCACTGCGCTGTTCGGCAAGGAAAATCCTATGAACTACATGCTTGCGCTTATGCGTAAACGCATAATCTTGGGCGTCGATTACGACATCGACGAACTTATTTCGCGCATAGAAAAAATAACCCCGGCTAAGATCGAAGAATTGGCGCACGGCTTATTTACCGAAAAAGCAACTTTCGCATACGTGGGTAAAAAACCGCAGTGTAACATCGACACGGCCTTTGCAAACACCGAAACACATTAAAGGAGAAGTTCATGAAACAGGAAAATACCGTTGCGGTCTGCCCTAAAGCCGAGGACAAGCTTGACGTCTTGTTCCGTATGCAGGCGGGACTTGACTCATATATACGCGAAAAGCGCGGGCTGGACTTCGGTCGCGGCGAGTGGGTTTGCAAAAAAGCGCTTGCTCTTATGGTCGAGCTCGGCGAAGTAGTCGAAGAAGCTAAGTACAAATGGTGGAAAAACGCGACCGAAATAGACGACGCGAAACTCAAAGAAGAAATAGTTGACGTTTTGCATTTCTTTTTGGGTATGTGTATAGACAGCGGCATGACCGCCGACGAGCTGTTTGAAATTTATATGGCGAAAAACAAGGAAAATTACGATAGGCAAAACGGCTTGTCTCAAAAACACGGATACGAATTGAAGTGACATTCGCTTTACTGATTAACGGGCTTGAACGGCCCGTTTTTTTGTTTGAATATAAATTTGCGGAGTTTGAATGTCAATGTATACGTGCCGGGAGCATAAAGAAAAAATATGACTTTTGTGCACTAAATATAGCCGTAATTTCATTTTGTTATTATTTTTCGGGTGTTATAATTGACTTAAAGTTCGGATGCGGCAGGACCGTGCGCCGGAACGGTATAGCAAATGTAATATACGGAGGGTGAACCGAAAATGAGTAGAAGAGCAAGGATAGTCGGTGTATGCGTCGCGTTTGCGGCTGCGGCTATCGGAATATCGGCAGTGCCGTGCATTGTTACGGATACGCCGAGAAATGTGTTGGCGGACGGTTACGCCGCCGCGCCTGCTTCGAGCGCCGCGCTGCTTTACGGTCTCGATTTCGGCGATGAAAACAACATCGGGAAAAACACGGTAAGCGGCAGCGCGTTTGCGGACGCAACGGTGAACAAAACCGAAACAAACGGACTCACCGTCGAAAAAAACGCGTTAAAGAATAAGAACGCTTTGGTATTTACGGGCGGTGATCACGAAAATTTTTTGAGTTTGCCGGTAAATATATTCGAAAATCAAAATACCGTCACTCTTACCGGCTGGTTTAGCGTATCGGACGATATAGTCGATTACGGCGGCGAGATCGGTATTCACGCTCCCGACGCGAATGTCGCGTTCAGATCCGATTCCAAAGGGTCTTATCACGGAAATTCTTATTTGTGGGGAGTCGGCGCGGTAGCCGGCATTGACGGCGATACCAAGGTAAAACCTGTTTACGACACATGGTATCATATGGCGTATGTAATAGACGGAACGAATCATAAGTTCAAGGTTTATCAGAACGGCACCGAAGTGTACTCATCGGATCTAGTCGATACATTCAGTCCGAGTCGGTTTAACGAATCCGGCGGACACTTCTATCTCGGTCAGTCGGCATACGAAGATAATCACGAGGATTGGAAAGGTCGTATGAGCGATTTCCGTGTTTACGGCGGCGCGCTCGACGCTGCTTCGATAAAGGCGGAATACGATATTGATATTTCCGATTTTAAGACAGCCGAATACACGTTTGACGACGGAACTGGCAGGGACAGTGTGCGCGGTTACGATCTCCGCGAATATGTTAAAGCGCCTACGTACGAAGACGGTGTTATGAAACTCGACGGTACAGCCGCCGCGCAGATATACGACAGCGCCGACCATAACCGAATGTTTTTTTACGGTCACAACGCTATGACCGTCAGCATGAGAATAAAGATAAAAAATTCGATTGGCGATCACTGGAAACGCATAATGGAACTGTGTTCCAACGGCGGCAATTACGTGACGTTTATGTCGTACTGCGGACGCGGCGACAACAATATGCACATCGTGTACAGATACGATTTTCTCGATTATCAGGGAAGCGAAGATTCTTGGGTGCTGGACAATATGACATTCGCGCCCGTAAATAACGAATGGATAGATCTGACGTATGTTTTGGACGGCGATACGATCTCCGTTTACGAAAACGGTGTTTTAAAGGGACAGGGCAATACCAATAAACCGAGTTTTCGTAATTTGTTTGCCGATCTTATAAATACCGGAAATTTCACGATCGGCGCATGCACATACGAAGATAACCGCAATTTTATTATTGCCGAATACGACAATATCCGAGTGTATGCGGCAGCCGCGAAAACGCCCGAAGATATTCGCGCCGCAAGAGCCGGTTATACGAGTTACGCGCTTACTTATGCCGCGAACAACGGCACCCAAGAAAGCAAAGAGATTTTTGTCAGGAAGAATTCCGACGCCGAGATAGCGGAATGCACGTTCGAAAAGAACGGTCACACCTTTGCCTGGTGGAATACGGCTGCCGACGGCAGCGGTACGAGTTATGCGCAAGGCGCAGTGATAAACATAACGCAGGATACCGTTTTATATGCGCAATGGCGCAATGTTTCAAATTACATCTCTTTCGATGCCAACGGCGGTAGAGGCGAAATGGATGTGCAGACGATCGGAAACGGCGAAAGCGCGAACATAAATGCATGTACGTTCGCAAGAACGGGCTACACTTTTACAGGGTGGAATACGGAAGCGGACGGAAGCGGTACAAGCTATGCGCAAGGCGCATCGATAGAGCCGGTCGGCGACATTACGCTGTACGCGCAATGGCAGGCAAAGAATTATAAGGTATCGTTCGACGCCAACGGCGGCACGGGGGAAGCGAATGCGCAAAACCTTACGTTCGGTACCGATGCCGCTCTTAACGCAAATACATTTAAACGGCACGGTTACGGCTTTGCCGGCTGGGCGCTTACAGCAACGGGTGTTGCCGTTTATACCGACGGGCAAACGGTAACCGGTATAGGCGAAGGAAACGATATAACGCTGTACGCCGTGTGGACCGTAGGCAAGTTCACCGTGACGTTCGACGCCAACGGCGGAAGCGGCGAGATGAGCGCGCAACATGGCACTGCGTTCGAGTTTGCGTCAATAAAGACCAATGCTTTTACAAAAACGGGATATGTATTCGACGGTTGGACTACGAGTGCGACGGGAGATAAAATATACGACGACGGCGCGCGGATCGCTCTTACCGACGATATAACGCTGTACGCGGTATGGAAAGCCGAGGGCACGGAAAAGCCGCCCGTCGTCGATCCGCCGAAATCGTCAGATAAAGACGACAGTAATGTCGGTCTTATAGTGGGTCTTACTTTGGGCGGTATAGCGCTCGCCGCGGCAGGTGTAGGTTTGGCGCTGTGGTTCGTCAAAAAGAAAAAGAGATAGCGCGAAAAATACAAAGCCGCAGAAACCTCGTAGGGTTACGCGGCCTAGATCTTATCGCTGTCGCTGTCCGTACTTAAATGGAGTTCGAGCGAATTGGAATACTGTTTGCGCAGCTCGGATGGCGTCATGCCGAAATGCTTTTTAAACTGGCGCATAAAGTATTGCGGATTATCGTAATGCAGGCAAAGCGCTATCGACTCGACGGTGTCGGAGCTGTTAAGCAGCATTTGCCGTGCTTCCTTCATCTTGGCGTTTATAATATATTGTATGGGCGAAATACCGAGATACTTTTTAAACAGGGTGCAAATATATTTCTTGTTATAGCCGAAGTGGTCGGCAAGCGCGGATATCTCCATTGTACGGTGCTGGAAATTGTTGTCGATATAACTCAATACGGAGTTAAGGCGTTTGTGATGAAGTTCGTGCGATTGCTTTTTATACGCCAAAGCTATCTCGCCGATAAGCGCAGTCATAAGTGCCGTGCGCACCGTTTGCGTGTCTTCGTCCGTCCAGAGATACTGTTCCAATTGATAGCTCAACACTACGGCTGTCTCGGGTTTTTTCAGATTGAAATGCATAGGCAAAAGAAGCATGTTTTTCGGCAGTTCCCGGGGTATCTCCGATTCTTCGATCATGCGAGTGCCCGTTGGCATAAAAAAGTGGTGCCAATGCAGCTGACAGTCGGACGCACGCGTGCCGTAATGCTCGATACCCTGCGGTAAAAACAAGATGTCGTTCTTTACAAGATGATAGTCGTCGATGTGTCGGATGTACAGTTCGCCGTCGGTCACGAGCATAAGTTCGCTTAGGTTCATAGTCCTCCGTTCGTGTATGTGCGATTTGTTATAAGCTATACCTGACTGCGAATGAACGGATCTTTTATCGGTGTCTATCAGTAAGTACTTCATATGTTTATTATATCAGATATAAAAAAATAATTCAAGATGTCGGAGAATAATCATGAAAGAAAAAAACAAAAAAACAGGTAGCGGAAAGGCGGCAGCAGGTGTCGCTTTGGCGCTGTTGACGGGCATGGGTGCGGTGTGTCCTGCGGCAGCTTTATGCGCATACGCAGAGACCGACGCGGACGGAACGGCGGACGTAGGTTCCGTACGAACAGTCATTCCGGACATATCGTCGATAAACGGATTATATCTGCATTTCGACGCGCAGACGGAATCGGGTGAAGAGGGCGGCATTTCCGTTATGGCAAACAAGGGATCGGGCGGAAACGCAGTTCAGTCGGATACCGCCGGACAGCCGCGGCTTGTGAGATCGAGCAACATAAACGGGTATCCTGCGTACAGGTTCGAATCCGACAGCTTTATGACGGTGGAAAACAGTGCGGATAAATACGTCGAAAATATGACGGTATATACGGTAGCATACGCCTCCGAACTGCCTGATCACGGCGAAATACTGTCGCGTGTCAACGGAGCGCCGTACGATCACAACTGGTTTTACAACATAGAAAGCGGAATGCTCAATTTCGGCTGGGGAACACGGCTCGGCTCGGGATTGAGTTATCCGCAGAACAAAATATCGATACAGCGCGGAACGCCGTTGATCCTCGGCGCGGAAAAAGACGGAAGCCGCGCAAGCATGTACGTCAACGCGCTTACGGCGGCGTCATTCGCCGGAATGCCTACGCCGTGCGATCCGCATGGAGCGCCGATAACGGTGGGCGGCAGCAGCGACAGCTTTATAGGCGATATCGGCGAGATACTGTTTTTCGATAGGACGCTGACATATGACGAAAACGTGCTTGTCGAACAATATCTCGAAACGCGTTGGGGTATGAAAAATTTGCACGACGGGATGCTTACGGGGATCTGTGTAAACGGCACGCCGCTTACGCAGTTTAGACCCGAAAAAACGGATTATACTTATCTTACGGAGACCGATATAGATAAGTCTTCCGTTACGTATACCAAATGGAACGATGCGGATTCAGCCGTCGTTACCGAAACGGCGACGGGTTTTGCCATAGAAGTCACGAGCGCCGCGACAAACAAAAAAAGAATATACACTTTGGATGTGAAAATGAGAAATTACGATTATAACGAGATCGAAAGACTTACCTCAAACGAAGTCAAGATAAACGACGGTTTTTGGTCGGGCTTATACAAGCAGTATTCGGTGCACACGGTAAACTTTATGTTCGATATGTTCGACATGTCGAAGAGTTTCGATAATTTCGATCGTGTCGCCGACGGAGAGAAAAAAGTTCTCGGCAATACGAGCGATCATGCGGCGCAGATATTAAAGCCGCGCGACGACAGGCACGTGTACAATACCGATTGGGAATGGATTAACGAACCGTGGCGCGAAGGTTTGATATACGAAGGTATTCGTGCGGCTGCGGAATTCATAATCGTCAATAAATCCGACCCGGAATATGCGGCCTCCGTAGCGGCGCTTCGCGCCCGTCTCGACGGCTATGTCGGACGTATTTATGACGCGGCGCTCAAGACCACGGCAAAGGACGGGAACGGCAAGCCTATCGACGGCTATTTCTCCACATTCAACATTCTCGATCAAAGATTCGTGTGCGACGAATCCGAAGTGTCGGGGAGATACCACCACGACATTTACAACTACGGCTGTCTCGCCGAAGCGGCGGTTTACATGTATAACGCCACCGGAGATACACGGCTGTTGTTTGCCGCTACGCGCTTTACCGAATTTCTCATAGACTACATAAACGGCAGGGACGGCTTTACTGGATACAAGGTCGTGCCTCCTCACCAATTGCCGGAAGAAGCGCTGCAACGCATGTACGATCTTTATAAAAACGATCCGTCGCTCGTACGGCTCATGCAGGACAGATATTCTTATGCCGACGGTCTGTCGTCGTCGGACAGATATTATAAGCTGGAAATACGTCTCGACAAGTATGCGAAGATAGCCGCGTCTTGGATCACGGACAGGGGGAACTACGAGGGCAGATACAACTTTACCAACTTCGGTCCGTATGCTCAGGATAATGTAGATTATACCGAACTCACGGACGCGACGGGTCATGCAGTGCGCGCCAACCTTTGGTATAACGGCATTGCGTATATCGGCAACAGGCAGCAACGCGGCGATTTCGTTGCCGCGGCGGAGCGTGTATGGCGCAATATTGTGGACACGCAGATGTATATAACTGGCGGAACGGGCAGCACGCACGACAGCGACGAAGCCTACGGAGGCAGTCACGAACTTCCGCACGACGGATACTGCGAAACGTGCGCGTCGGTCGGTATGGCATTCTTCGGTCAGAATATGTTTTATCTGTTCGGCGAAGCGGAGTACGCCGACACCGTAGAACTCGAAATGTACAACGGCATACTAGGCTGTTTGGGGCTTGACGGAAACTCGTTCTATTACACAAATCCGCTGGTATCGGATAATTATACGCGCCCGATGTTTTCCAATGCAACACCTTGCTGCGTGCCGATGTTCCTTAAATTCTTTTCGGAACTACCCGAAATCATTTACGCCAAAACGGACGATACGGTGTTCGTCAATCAATACGTGTCAAGTTCGCTGCAGACCGAAATAGGCGGTAAAAGCGTTATTGTCGTACAGGATACCGATATGCCCAACGGCAGTACCGCGGCATTTTCGGCGCGTGCGGATAAAGCGTTTAAGCTTAAACTGCGTATGCCGTCGTGGGCGAGTAAAGCTCAAGTCACAGTAAACGGCGTCGTTTCCGAAGCGTCTGTCGGTGCGGACGGATATATAGATATTACTGTCGACGGCAATGCGGAAATACGCGTCGAATTTACGAAACAGGCGATGATCGTAACTCAGGACCATGCGCAGATGAATGTCGGCAAAGCAGCGTTTCGTTACGGTCCGTTCATCTACTGCGCCGAAGATGCGGATAATATGGGTTTACGCGATGCGTATATCAAAATTCCGGACGACGCCGAAGTTACGGTCGAGTACGACGAAACGACGTTCGAATACAGCGTCGACGGACTCAACAAAGAACCCATAGGCGTAAATATACTTAAAATAAACAGCGTAAACGGAAGTTCCGGTTCGCTGACGCTTATACCGTTCTATCTGCGCGGAAACCGTGACGTCGGATATATGCGCGTTTGGTTCGATAAGGTACGGTAATACCGACGTGAACGGACTTGTATTTTCCGTAGAAGAATTCGCGCTGTTCGACGGGCCCGGAATACGCACCGCTGTTTTTATGAAGGGCTGCGCTATGCGGTGTAAGTGGTGCCATAATCCGGAAGGCTTGTCGGCGGAAAAGCAGTTGGTAAAAAAGCAGGGCCGCTGTATCGGCTGCGGCACGTGTTCCGCATTTCGGCAGATGCCGATTTCCGACGTGCGGCAACTGTTAAATCTGTGTCCGCAAAACTTGTGGCGGATATCGGGAAAAGAGTATACGCCCGACGAACTTGCGGAAAAGCTGCTCAAAAATGCCGATATATTAAATGCGAACGGCGGTGGGGTGACGTTCAGCGGAGGAGAATGTTTGTTGCAAGCGCGGTTTCTTGCGGACACCGTCGCAAAGCTCGGCGGCAGGCTTCATGTGGCTGTCGAAACGGGCGGATATGTAAGCGAATCCGATTTCGGACTTATTAAAGATATTGCCGATTTCGTATTTTTCGATCTCAAGCTGATATGCGATAAAGAAATGGCGCGTTACTACACCGGTGCGGATATCGACGTAATATTGCGTAATTTCGATACGCTGTCGAAGAGCGGAATCGAGTTTGCGGTGCGAATGCCGCTTATACCGAGCGTTACCGATACGCCGCAAAACCGCGCCGCCGTGGCGGAACGCGTCAAAAACAGCAATGCCGCTTACTTGGAACTGCTGCCGTATAATAAGCTCGCCGGAAGCAAATACGGCGGTCTCGGAATGCAATATACGCCGGGGTTTGACGAGAGCGCCGAGCCGGTCATAGATAAGGAATTTTTCCGAGCATACGGAATAGACACGAGGGTTTATTGATATTATGACAGACAGAGTTAGAGCAATATATGACAGATTGCTGTCGCGCGGATACAGAAGTTTGCGCGACGGAACTGAGTACGAACTTGCCGAAGGTTTTGCACGTCGCGGTCTTTCTTGGGTCGAGCGCGCCGCCGAGCGGCTGAAATTTATGGCGGATAAGGAAAAAGCCGTAGTGTTCGAGAACGACAGGATAGGCTTTATACGAACAGTGTCTTATCTTCCGCCGCTGCTTACCGATGCCGAAGAACGGGAGCGTAAAGATAAGTATTTTGTTTTCGATAACGGCGGAGTAGGCAATATATCGAGCGATTTCGGGTTTACCGTAACGCACGGTCTGGAATTTCAGCGGTCGCGGATAAAGAAAAGCATGGAAAGTTTCGCAACGGACAGTGCTGAGTACGACGAACTGTCCGCCATGCTCACTTGTATCGATGCTGCTTATGTGATTGCCGACAAGTACCGTGCGGAAGCGATAAAACAGGGCTGTTCCGAACTTGCGGCGGCTTTGGCGCGCGTTCCGCGTCAGGGCGCGTCCGGTTTTTACGAAGGGCTTGTTTTTTTGCGTCTGCTCAATTATATGCTGTGGTTAAGCGGCAATAAGCACAATACTCTCGGGCGGTTCGATAGGTATATGGGTAAGCTGTATGCTGCCGATATAGCAAGCGGAGCTTTAACGCGAGGATCGGCGCTTGAGCTTACCGAAGAATTTTTTATATCGCTTAATTTCGATGCGGATCTGTACCCCGGAATACAGCAGGGCGACAACGGACAAAGTCTTATGTTGGGCGGTAAAGATCCCGACGGCAGGTACGTGTTCGGCGATCTCGCCGAGCTGTGTTTGGAAGCGTCGCTCGATCTGGGACTTATCGATCCCAAGATAAACGTTCGCGTTTGCGCCGAGATGCCCGACGAGGTTTACATACTGGGCACCGAGCTTACAAAGCGCGGACTGGGTTTTCCGCAGTACAGCAACGACGACGTCGTTATCCCTGCGCTTGTTTCGCTCGGCTACGACGAGGATGACGCGTACGACTATACCGTAGCGGCTTGCTGGGAGTTTATAACGCCCGGCAAGGGCATGGACATACCCAATATCGACGCATTGAGTTTTCCGCTTTTAGTATCGCGTGCGATCGAACTTGCCTGTGATGTAAAAACTTTCGAAGATTTTTATTCGCTTGTCAAGTCCGAACTCGATAACGAAGTGCGCCGCATAGCGGAAAGCACGCGCAATATTTCCGTGATGCCGTCGCCGTTTCAAAGCGTACTTACCGATGATTGCATAACGACCGGCAGGGATATCGCCGACGGCGGAAAATACAACAATTACGGTATTCACGGCGCAGGGATAGCCAATGCGGCCGATGCGCTGGCATCGGTACATAAAAATATTTTCGACGAACGCAATTTCGATTTTGAGACGTTACGCGCCGCGCTTGACGCAAATTTCGACGGATATTCAAAAGAACGCGCGCTCATGCTGGATGCGCCCAAAACGGGCAATAACGACGAATTTGCCGATCGTTTGCTCGTAAGGCTGGTCGAAGATTTTTCCGATGCTTGTGCCAAACACCGCAACGAACGCGGCGGAATATTCCGTGCCGGTACGGGTACCGCAATGTATTACGTTTGGCTTTCGCGCGAGTTGGGCGCCACCGCTGACGGGCGGAAAAAGGGCGAGCCTTTTGCCGCGAATTTTTCGCCTGCGCTGGGTGTTCGCACGGACGGCGCGCTGTCGGTGATACAGTCGTTTACCAAACCCGATCTAAAAAAGTGCTGTAACGGCGGACCGCTCACGCTCGAGTTTCACGATGCGGTGTTCCGCAACGAAACCGGATCAAGAAAAGTTGCTGCGCTCGTCAAAACGTTTATACAGCTGAAAGGTCATCAGCTGCAGCTTAATTCGGTGAACCGAGACGCGCTAACCGCCGCGCGGAAAAACCCCGACGCACACAAAAATATGATCGTTCGTGTGTGGGAATGGAGCGGTTATTTTAACGAGCTTTCCGCAGAATATCAGGATCACGTGATAAAACGACTCGAATATTCGGAATGAATGTCGGGCCTGCCGTAAATCATGCGGTCGGAAGCCGGTAAAATAGGCAGAGACAAAAAGATTTTTGTCGTATATGATTTTTTGCGCCAAAATCCTTGTAAAGTAACGAACACTGTGATATAATTTATAGGCGTGGAATTGCACGTTTGTATTCCATGACTTTTTACCGAGAGGCTTACGGTGGCGCAGAAGAAATATCGTAAAAAGAGAGTAAAAAGCAGCGGTAACCATGACGTATTGGGAATAACGCTTATCGTTATTTCCGCATTTTTGCTGTTGTGCATTGTAATAAAACCGGTTCTCGGCGTATTCAGCGAGGCTATTTTCGGAGTAATGCTCGGGGTTTTCGGTATTGCATCCTATCCCATGTTGCTCGCTACTCTTATGCTCGGTGTATGTATTTTGTTAAAGCGCGCGCCCGGTGCAAGCAAAAAAACCGTGATATGCTTGTCTTTTGCCGTGTTTTTCGCGCTTTTGATATTTCAGCTTGCGTCTACGCATTCGTTTTTGACACAAAATTTTTCCGCATATATAGATTCCGTATATACCGCCAAGTATTCCGCAGGCGGAATAATAATGGGCTTGATAGCGTACGGTGCGCAAGCGCTTATTACCGAAACCGCATGTTATGTTATATTTGCCGTCGCGCTTACGTTCGATATCGTAATTATGACGTCCGCAGTGTCGCGCATCCGTGCCGCAGCCGCAAATCGCCGTGCCAAAAAGCTGCAGGAAAAACCGCAGGAACATACGGAGCAGACCGAGCTTACTCCCGAGGAAGCGCAACGCGTGATAACGGCTGTGCCGAGACCGGGTTTGTTTATAGGTACTATCCAGCGGTCGAATCCGGCGATCAGCACGGAGTCTGGCATGGCGACCGATGTGCCTTTTACCGAAAAACGCAATGTCAGCGATTACGGCGATTCTCCCGTCATCGAGGACATGGAAGAAAATACCGGGCGCAGCGCAACGGCTGCTGCCGCGCATTTTAAACTTTACAGCGACTCGGAAGAGATCAAAAAACAAGCAGCGGAAGAATTTCGCCGTGCAAACAGTAGAACGGCGGAAGTATCCGAATCCGCTGATACCGATGCAAACGAAAATACTCCTGCAGACGGCGGCGAGAATGTGGAGCCGTTTGTACGTGTTAACAGCGACGCGCAAAACGCCGCGGACATGCCTCGCCGTGTGGATTACGAAGGCACTCCCAATAACCTTCACGCGTTGTATTTTCCGCCCGAAAAAAACATCAGATTCAACGACGACGGGATAGAAAATATCGACGAGATACGTTCCAACCTACAGGAACACAACGAAGAGCGTATCCTCGGCGAGATCGACAATATAGACAGACCTCAACGTTCGGTGTTTGCGCCGTCGTTCGGTATCAGACGTTCCGCAGAGCCCGTCGAACACGTAGAAAAAATAATCGACGCGTCTCAGCCGTACGGCGCCGACGACGAACTCGAGATCGGTACTTCTGCGGAAGATCGGTTTTTACGGGCTATAGAACAGACGCAGGCGAAGGTAAAAGCCGTATCGGAACCCGAACAGGAAAGGATACCGCCGTTGGAAACCGATAAATTCAAGTCGGAAGACATTATCGACGCGTATGAGGAGATGACGCGTTTCGGCGGAAGTTTTTCCGGCGATCCGATCTCGCAGGAGATCGAGCGCGAGGAGATACTGGACGGCAGTTTGCCGTACGAATCTGCGCCGCAGGAAGAAGAAACTCCAAAGATAGCGGTGGACAGTCCGTTTGCTGCGGACGACATCCTCGACGGGTCGCTTAAGATAGCGGACGGGCCTGCCATAGATCTTACTATCCGCGATTTCGACAACGGCGATGTGTTTACGGGCCGCGATCTGTCGGGCATGTATATTTCGGCAGACGAGCAGCAGGAGCCTGCGGCAGAACAGCCCAAGCCTCAAAAACGGCAGAAGAGCAGTGCACCGCTCGAAAACCAAATAACCATAGACAATATACTCAAAGAAAAAGCCGAGGAATCGGTAGTCGCTCAGGACACCAAAAAATATAAAAAATACAATTACACTCCGCCTCCGTTCGATCTGCTTAAAATATACGACAAAGTTGATTCGGCTCAGGACGAGCTTCAAACAAATGCGCAGATCCTGGAGGATGTCGTTTCGCGGTTTTTAAAAACGCAGGTGCATGTTATAAACATAGTGCCCGGACCTCAGGTAACGAGA
This sequence comes from uncultured Christensenella sp., assembly GCA_910585055.1. Classification (GTDB taxonomy): domain Bacteria; phylum Bacillota; class Clostridia; order Christensenellales; family Pumilibacteraceae; genus Anaerocaecibacter. The sequence continues at coordinate 27,488 of CAJUBY010000015.1, forward strand.
TACGAAATTGAGGTGCCGTCTGGAACGTCGGTCAAGAGCATAGAAACGCGCTGTGCGGATATTGCTTACGAGCTTGCTGCCGTAAGCGGCGTGCGTGTGGAAGCGCCTATCCCCGGCAAGCGCGCCGTCGGTATAGAAGTTCCAAACAAGCACAAATCGATAGTCGGTTTGCGCGAGGTCGTCGATTCGCCCGTATTCATCAAGCATAAATCCCCGTTGGTATTTTCCGTCGGTAAGGATATCGGCGGCGACCTTGTTGTGTGCGATCTGGAAAAAATTCCGCACTTGCTGATAGCCGGGCAGACCGGCAGCGGAAAAAGCGCCGGGCTAAACAGCCTTATCGTAAGTCTGCTGTACAAGTCGAGTCCGGAAGATCTGCGGTTTATCCTAATCGACCCCAAACGCGTAGAATTCAGTAAATTCCGCGGTATGCCGCACTTGCTGTTCGAAAAGACGATAACCGAGCCTAACGAAGCGTTAAATGCACTTAAATGGGCGGATAACGAAATGAACAGACGTTATACCGTGCTTCAGAAATATACGTGCAGTAAGCTGTCCGAATATAACAATCTGCCCGAAGTCAAAAGCGGTAAAATAAGTAAACTTCCTCATATCGTTATAATCATCGACGAGCTAGCCAATCTTATGCAGTCGTCTGTTTCGGGCGAGATAGAAAGCAAGATAAGCGCCATAGCGGCGCTTGCGCGTGCCGCCGGTATCCATCTTATCGTCGCTACGCAGCGTCCGTCGGCGGATGTAATCACGGGTACCATAAAAGCCAATCTTACAAGCCGTATCGCGTTTAAAGTGCCGGACGCCACAAACTCGCGTATCATAATAGATCTTGTAGGCGCCGAGTCTCTTTCGGGCGACGGTGATATGCTGTTCTATCCGCAGGACGCGTACACGGCAAAACGCGTGCAGGGTTCGTTTGTAAACGGCGACGAAGTTCTGTCGGTCGTCAACTATCTCAAGGAACATTACGAATGCGACTTCGACGAAGACGCGGAGAAGTTTGTCAGCGGCGGCAGCGGCGGCGGTTCCGGTACAGTCGGGGAAGGTAATACGGAGATCGATCCGCTTGCCGCGCGGATCATGGCGCACGCCATTAAATCCAAGCAGATATCGACTTCGGTGATACAGCGCAGATTTTCGATAGGCTATGCCAGAGCTGCGCGTATAATCGACAATATGGAAGACATGAATTATATCGGACCCAGCACGGGCAACAATAAGCCGCGCGACGTGCTTATGACTGTGGAGCAGTACCGAGAAGTGTTCGGACACGATCTGGAAGACAGCTGATGAATTTTGTCCGTGCGGCATTTGCGCCGCGATACGGACGCCGAGTATGGGAGAGCAAATGACAAACGTCGCCGTGATATCGCTGGGCTGCGATAAAAACAGGATAGATACCGAGCACCTGCTGTTTCGTTTGGTGCGCGGCGGTCATTCCGTTTGCGATATTGCGGATGCGGACGTCATCGTAATAAATACTTGTGCGTTTATCGAAAGCGCGAGAGCGGAAAGTATAGATACTGTTTTGGAATGCGCTAAACTCAAATCGGACGGCAAACTCAAAAAATTGATAGTTACGGGATGTCTGCCGCAAAAGTACCGTTCGGAGCTTATACAGGCGCTGCCCGAAGTAGACGCTTTTTTGGGGGCGTTCGAGTATGATAAGATCTTGCAGACGGTAGACGGGATTTGTATGGCGGATAACGTTTGTGCGGAGTCGGCTGCGGTTACGGATGCGGAAAAACGGTACAGGGATTTTTGCGACGCCGAAAACTGCGGACGTATACTTACGACATTTCCGCATACTGCGTATCTTAAGATCGCGGAAGGCTGTGACAATAAGTGTACGTTCTGTACGATACCTTCGATACGCGGCGGCTACAGATCGAGACCGACATCCGATATAATTGCGGAAGCGCGGAAGCTTGCCGACGACGGGGTAAAGGAGCTTATCCTCGTCGCGCAGGATGTAACGCGTTACGGCAGCGATATCGGGAGTTCGCTCGTCGGACTTTTGGACGAACTCGAACGTCTGCCTGTAATGATAAGACTGTTATATTGTTATCCCGAACGGATGACCGACGAACTGATACAAAAGATATCGAATTCTCGGAAGATCGTCAAATACGTCGATATACCCATTCAGCACTGTTCGGACAAGATACTCAAGACAATGAACAGGAAGACGACGGGCGCGTCCGTCGAGCGTGTTATAAACATATTGCATAAAAACGGGATCGTTGTAAGAACTACGCTTATGGTCGGGTTCCCAGGCGAAACGCAAGCGGAGTTCGACGAGTTGTGCGAATTCGTAAAACGCGTAAAACCCGAATATGCCGGTGTTTTTGCATACTCCAAGGAAGACGGCACGGCGGCGGCACGACTGCCCGGACATATAAAAAGATCCGAAAAACTCAAACGCGTAAAAACACTCGGAAAGATCTGTACGGAAGTTACGCGCACGTTTAACGCCGGACAGATCGGTAAAAAACTGCGTGTCCTTTACGAAGACGTGGATTTCGATAAAAACATGTTTGTGGGAAGAACTGAATTTCAAGCGCCCGAAGTGGATGGGCTTGTGTATTTTAAAGGCACGGAACTCGATGTCGGAAAAATCTACGAAGTGGAAATAACCGACAGCGACGATTACGATCTTTACGGAACAATCGGAGAACTGCAATGAAAATGAATTTACCTAATACGCTTACCGTTATACGGATATTATTGATACCTGTTTTTATAGTCTTGTTTTTTATAGATTTTAACGGGCATGCGCTTGCTGCGGCGCTTGTTTATGTCGTTGCGTGTTTTACCGACTTTTTCGACGGGTATCTCGCGCGCAAAAACAATCTCGTTACCAATTTCGGTAAATTTATAGATCCTATTGCGGACAAGATGATAATAGCGTGTTCGCTTATAGCTATTTGTATCACGGATCCGGTTGTATCGCCCGTGCATATGTATAAGATCATAATTTCGGTATGCACCATGCTTATAATTTCGCGCGAGCTGATGATAAGCGTGTTCCGCACGGTGGCGGCGGATAAAGGCGTAGTGCTTGCCGCAGATATGATAGGAAAGTTTAAAACGCTGGTGCAGATGATGGCGCTGTTTGCGCTACTGCCAATAACCGATTTTATCGTATGGAACGAGCTTGCCGGTATAGTATTTTTCTACGGCGGATTCGGCTTGTTGCTGCTTGCCACGCTTTTGACCGTGATATCGGGCATTCATTACATTGTTAAGAACAAGGTGGTTTTGGAGGATTAGATGAAGGTCGGGTTTTTATCTGTCGAAAACAGAACGGTAGACGTCCGCGAAGCGAAGATAGCATTGTTCGACAGCGGACACAATGCGGAATTGTTTGTCACCGTCGAGCCTGCGGAAATCGATTCGGCGCTTATTTATATGCGGAACATTTGCGACGCGATAGTCGTGGACGGAAATGTTTCGGCGTTTTACGATACTTATAAGGATACTCTGTCGTCCCGTCCCGATCATTTCGAGCTGGACGGCAAACTGCACAGTGTTGCGCGCAATGTAACGCCAGAGTTTTTAAACGATAAATTTATGCCGTTGCTCAATAAAAAAACAAAAAAGCGTTACGGCGTTATCGTGTTTAAAACGTACGGGAAAACGGTCGACGAATTAAAGATACTTTTAAAAGATTATCTGCCGAAAAAGAGCAAAGTGCAGCTTGGTTTTTTCCCTGATTTTCTGGAGTGCGAAATACACGCGCGCTGTACGGCGAGCATGGCAAAGGAAGAGATGAACGAAATATCGCTGCGTCTTAACGAATTGCTGTATTCGTGCACTTATTCGTACGAGCGGATAAGCGTTGCCGAGCGCGTCGCGCAAATGCTGGCGTCCGAACGTCTGCGCATAAAGATCGCAGAATCTTTTACCGGCGGCGCTCTCGGCGCGGCGTTTACGTCGCTTCCCGGTGCCAGCGAATATTTATCGGAAGATATGGTGACGTATTCGGTAACGTCCAAAAACAAGCGTTTGGGCGTGCCGCTGGAAGTTATAGCCGAAAAAGGTGCTGTAAGCGGGGATACCGCTTACAATATGGCGCTCGGGCTTATGATGAGCGGAGACTGCGACATAGCCGTAGCTACCACAGGCAACGCCGGTCCTTCGTCGCAGAACGGTTCGGTAGGGTTGTGTTACATCGCCATAGGCATAACTTCGGAAAAGAGCATTGCGGTAGTCAAATATCTTTTTGACGGCGGCCGCGAATACAATATAGATTGCGGCGTTAAAAACGCGCTGTTCCTTTTGTACGAAAGTCTTGTAAGCTACAGAGCGCAAAAGGCTAAACGCGCTGTGGCACAGCAGACTGCGGCGCCCATGCCCGACGGCGGTACCGAAACCGCCGAGCCGATGTAAGTTAATAAACCGATAAGAGGTGATCATGGATAAGAAAGAAAAGTTCAAAGTTTACAACACCGACATGTCGCAAGCGGAAAAAGAAAAAGCGCTTGCCGAGACTATCGCTCAGATCGAGAAAACATACGGAAAGGGATCGATCATGCGCATGACCGATTCGGTTGCGACCCAGATAGACGCAATACCGACGGGTTGTCTGTCGCTTGATCTTGCGCTCGGTATAGGCGGTCTTCCTCGCGGCAGGATAGTGGAAGTGTACGGTCCCGAATCCAGCGGTAAAACCACCCTTGCACTGCACGTTATAGCGGAAACGCAAAAGACGGGCGGCATGGTGGCTTTTATCGACGCGGAACACGCTTTGGACCCCGTGTATGCTCAGCATCTCGGTATCGATCTTTCGCGCCTTTACATATGTCAGCCGGACAACGGCGAACAAGCGCTCGATATAGCCGAGGCGCTCGTGCGTTCCAGCGCGATGGACGTTGTTGTTATAGACTCGGTCGCGGCGCTCACACCGCAGGCGGAAATAAACGGCGAGATAGGCGAAAGCCATGTCGGATTGCAAGCGCGGCTTATGTCGCAGGCGTTGCGCAAGATCGCGGGTGTTTGCAATAAGACCAAGACGTGTATAATCTTTATTAACCAGCTCCGCGAGAAGATCGGCGTTATGTACGGAAATCCCGAAGTTACGCCGGGCGGAAAAGCATTGAAATTTTATTCGAGCGTACGCCTTGACGTGCGCAAAGGCGAACCTATCAAGGACGGCGGCAATATCATAGGCAACCGCACTAAAGTAAAGGTTGTTAAAAATAAACTTGCTCCGCCTTTTAAAACGGTGGAATTCGACTTGATATTCGGCAGCGGAATATCCAATTCGGGCGTTGTGCTCGATATGGCGATAGATAACGGTCTTATAGTCAAAAGCGGTTCGTGGTTCTCGTATAAGGACGAAAGACTGGGACAGGGCAGAGAAACGGTCAAACAGATCATGCTTTCCCGTCCCGAAGTCATGCAGGAGCTTGAGACGAAGATCCGCGAACTTGTTGCGCAGAAAGGCGGTCTTCCGTTCGAAGAAGATAACGGCGGCGACGCCGACGGCGAGTAGTATTCCGTTTGCGGCACGGAGTCGGAGCAAAGGAAAGTTTTATGTTTGATTATATTACCGGCAGGGTCGCATCAGTAAGCGAAAACAAAGTCGTGATCGATTGTAACGGCGTCGGATTTGCCGTCACTGCGTCTGCGTTCACATGTGCGGATTGTAGCCGTAAAACAGAAGTTAAAATGCCGGTATATCTTGCAGTGCGCGAAGATGCGCTGGAACTTTTCGGGTTCGGCAGCGAAAGCGAACGCGATTTGTTTCTTTCGCTTATAAACGTTTCGGGCGTAGGCCCAAAATTGGCGATCTCGGTTTTGGGCGGTATGGAACCCAAAAGGCTTACAGCGGCGCTCGCCTCCGGCGACGTTGCCTTGCTGTCAACGATAAAGGGCGTCGGCAAAAAAACTGCGGAACGCATAGCGCTGGAATTAAAAGGTAAAATATCTGCGGAAGGCGCCGACGGCGAGGCGGTACAGACTGGAGATCGCGCCGGTCCGGCGGATGAGAAAGCCGTGCTCGCACTTGTAAGTTTGGGTTACGACAGGAAAGAAGCGGAGGCGCTCGTCAAAAAGACGGCGGGACCGGAGATGTCTACGGAAGATATAGTCCGTGCGGCATTGCGCGGATAATGCGTCTTTACGGTAAATAGGAGTTTCGGGTCATTTGGACAACAACCGTTTTATTGCGAATAGAGAGCTGGTTACGGACGACGGGGATGTGTCGCTCCGCCCGACTACGTTTGACGAATATATTGGACAGGAAAAGGTAAAAGCCAATCTCAAAGTGTACGTCGCCGCAAGCAAAGCGCGCGGCGAAGCGCTCGATCATGTGCTGTTATACGGACCGCCCGGTCTCGGCAAAACTACGCTTTCGCATATAATAGCGTCCGAGCTGGGCGTCGAGATAAAGGTCACGAGCGGACCCGGCATAGAACGCGCGGCTAACCTCGCGTCGTTGCTTACCAATCTGCAGGAACGCGACGTGCTGTTTTTGGACGAAATACACAGACTCAATCATTCCATAGAAGAAATTTTATATCCGGCTATGGAAGATTTCGCTCTGGATATTTCAACGGGCAAGGGCGCCGGCGCAACGTCGCTGCGGCTTAATTTAAATAAGTTCACTCTTATAGGCGCGACGACGCGCGCAGGAATGCTGACAGGTCCGCTTCGTGACCGTTTCGGCGTTATATGCCGATTGGAACCGTATTCCGCTGACGATCTGATACGTATAGTTAAACGTTCGGCAAAACTGCTGAAGATCACGATATCGGACGACGCCGCGCGCGAACTTGCGTCGCGGTCGCGCGGTACGCCGCGTATCGCCAACAGGATATTAAAACGTGTACGCGATTTTGCACAGGTGATGAGCGACGGAAATATCGATCTCGCAATTACCGTAAAAGCCTTAAACGACATGGAGATCGATCCGCTCGGCCTAGACTATAACGATATAAAACTGCTTTCCGCGCTTGTCGAAAAATTCGAAGGCGGTCCGGCAGGGCTGGATACGCTTGCCGCATCTATAAACGAAGATCCCGGCACGATAGAAGATGTCATAGAACCGTACTTGATCCAGCTCGGATTTATAGCGCGCACGCCGCGCGGAAGGATCGCGCTCAAAGCGGCGTTCGATCACTTGGGTGTTCGGCCGGGCAACCGTGCGAGCGAGCAGCTTTCTTTTTTGACGGTCGGCGAAAATGAATAAACATGATTTTTACTACTATCTGCCGAAAGAGCTGATCGCACAAAGTCCGATCGAACCGCGCGACGGATCGCGGCTTTTGGCTTATAACAGGACATCGGGCGATGTATCGCACCTGCATTTTTACGATCTTCCGTCGCTTTTGCGCAAAGGCGATTTGCTTGTAATAAACAACACAAAAGTGCTACCTGCAAAAGTGACAGGCATAAAAACCGATACAGGCGCAAAAATATCTTTTTTGCTCCATAGGCGTATAGACAAGGATACGTGGGAGACGCTGTGCCGTCCGGCAAAGCGCGCCAAACTCGGTTCGGTGTTGGAATTTGCGCCGGACATGACGGGCGAGATAATTGCGGAAGGCGACGAAGGCGCGCGTACGCTCAAATTCACATACGGCGGTGTTTTCGAAGAAATATTGAATAGGATAGGCGAAGTGCCGCTTCCGCATTACATCCATAAACAGCTCAAAAATATAGATAGATATCAAACGGTATATGCCGACCGTTCGGGATCTTCCGCGGCGCCTACAGCGGGACTTCATTTTACGGACAGGCTGATATCCGAACTGAAAGATATGGGAGTGGAGTTTGCGGAAGTGCTTTTGCATGTCGGACTCGGAACATTTCTACCCGTAAAGACCGACGATATAGAAGATCATAAAATGCACAGCGAATATTACAGCGTCACGCGTGCGGCGGCGGATCGGATAAACGCCGCTCGTGCGGAAGGACGCAGAGTTATAGCCGTCGGAACGACGTCCGTACGCGTACTCGAATCGAGTTCGACACCTGACGGAACGGTACACGAAGGCAGCGGCGATACGAGTATTTTTATTTATCCTCCGTATAGATTCAAAGTCGTCGATGCGCTGATAACAAATTTTCATTTGCCCGAATCCACGCTTATAATGCTTGTCAGTGCGCTTGCCGGCAGAGAAAAAACATTGGAACTGTATAAGACGGCAGTCGAACAAAAATACAGGTTTTTTTCGTTCGGCGACGCCATGCTTATAGAATGATAAAAAAATTCGCCGTGGCAGGCTGCCCGAAACGGCATTAAGAGTGCGGAACAGGCACATTTGACGTTAGCAATTACGACTCGATTTAAAGGAATAAGATGTCTGGATTTTCGTTTAAAGAGATACATGTATGTAAACAGACCGGCGCGCGCGTCGGCGAGTTCACTACGCCGCACGGTGTGATAAAAACGCCGGTGTTCATGCCGGTCGGCACGCAGGCGACTGTCAAAACACTCGCGCCGTACGAACTGGAAATGCTGGGCGCGCAGATAATCTTGTCTAATACGTATCATCTGTACATGCGTCCCGGCGAAGAAACGGTAAGACATTTCGGCGGATTGCATACATTTATGGACTGGCACAAGCCGATATTGACCGACAGCGGCGGATTTCAGGTGTTTTCGCTCGCGCGGCTCAATAAGATAACGGACGACGGAGTGGAATTCAACTCGCATATCGACGGATCGCGGCATGTTTTTACTCCCGAAAAGTCTATAGATATCCAAAACGCGCTCGGAGCCGACATAATCATGGCTTTCGACGAGTGCAGCGCCGCAGGATGCGACAAAGCGTATGCGGCACGGGCGCTCGACCGTACTCTTAACTGGCTGGAACGTTGTAAAAAACGGCATACAAATGCAAAACAAATGCTGTTTCCTATAATTCAGGGAAATATGTTCGAAGATCTGCGTTTACGTGCCGCACGCGAAACTATACCTTTTGCCGAGTGCGGCGTGGCTATAGGCGGTCTGTCTGTCGGCGAATCCAAATCGGTAATGTATAAAATGCTTGATGTGCTCCGTCCCGAATATCCCGTAAATATGCCGCGCTATCTGATGGGCGTCGGCAGCCCGGACTGTTTGGCGGAGGGCGTGCTGCGCGGTATAGACATGTTCGACTGCGTACTGCCTACGCGTACTGCGCGAAACGGACTGGCGTTTACGCACGGCGGAAAATTAACGGTACGCAACGCGGTGTATAAAGAAGATGCTTCGCCGCTCGATCCCGAGTGCGATTGTTATACTTGTACGCATTTTTCGCGCGGTTATCTGCGACATCTCGTAAATACCGGCGAAGTTTTAGGTGCGCGGCTTATCTCGTATCATAATCTCTATTATCTTACACGGCTCATGGAAAAGATCCGCGCAGCGATACTTAAAGACGAATACGGTGATTTTATTGCGGAAATGCGCGAACGCAGAGAATACACCGACAATGTTAAACCGACGGATATTTGATATGGAATACGAGCTTGTACGCAGCAAGCGCAAAACGCTTTCAGTTCAGATCACCGAAGGCAAAATTATCGTAAAAGCACCTCTGAGAATGTCTGCCGAACATATAGAGAATTTTTTAAACGAGAAGTCGGTATGGATACGGAAGAAACTCGGCGAGTACAAAAGAAAGACGGAAATGTTAAGACCTGTCACGGACGGAATTGCTGTACTGTATCGCGGATCGTTTATCGGCATCGAAAGAACGGATAGCGGTCGCGTACGTTTTGCGGACGGCAAGCTGTTATTGCCGAATAAATACGTTTCCGGTCAGGAAGCCGACCGCGCCGTAGCAAGTTATTTCAAAAAACTCGCAAAGATCGAACTTAAGGAAAAACTCGAAAGCATTTCGGATCTTATAGGTCTCGGATATTCGACTTTTGCATTGACCAATGCAAAACGGCAGTGGGGCAGCTGCGACGCTAAATGCAATATACGTCTCAATTGGCGGTTGATAATGCTCGACGGCGAGCTTTGCGATTATGTTATAGTCCACGAGCTGTCGCATACCGTTCATCACGATCACAGTTCTGCGTTTTGGGCGGAAGTCGAAAAACACATGCCTAACTATGCGGCGGCAAAAAAGCGTATCAAAGCATTTTCGGTGCTTACCGCTATGTACAGATGAACACGGAGATAAGATGAGGATATTGGGTATAGATCCGGGCTATGCGATCGTCGGTTACGGAATCATAGAAAGCGATAACGGGAAATTGAGACCGCTCGATTACGGTGCGGTGGAAACGCCGGCAAAGCTACCGACCGCCGAACGTCTTATGATGATAGAGCGGCAGTTGGAAGAACTTGTAAACGATGTCAAACCGGATGAGATCGCTGTCGAGGAATTATTTTTTAATACCAACATTACAACCGGTATCAAAGTTGCGCAGGCGCGCGGAGTTATTTTGCTTACGCTCGCAAAACACTGCGACAGACTGTTCGAATATACTCCGTTGCAGATCAAATCTACGGTGACAGGTAACGGCACTGCGGCAAAGACTCAGGTCCAGTTTATGGTACGTACGTTATTGCGTCTTAAAGAAACGCCCAAACCCGACGATGCGGCGGATGCGCTTGCAGCGGCATTGTGTCATGCTTTGTCAGCGCAGGGGATAAAACGCGGACTTAAATGATAGCGCACGTGTTAAAGACTGTTGTAAATATATTTCACGGGAGAATACCATGGAAAGCACAATGAAGCCCGAGAGCTTGAGCTTACTGAGATAAAACGACTTTCGTCGTCGGGCTTTAATCTGGTCGAATCCATCAAGTAGCCTTTGATAATGTCGGCAAGTGCGAGATCTATAGATCTGGACGGCGAAAATCTCACTTCTCAATTTACATATTATTTATATTATTTGTTGGGTAAATCGCCTAAGCGCACCGTAGTAGAAGAATATGAGGATATAATCAAAGGGAAAGCGTTGTTGGACGCATACGAAGTCAAAGAAACGGAATCGCCCATAAGCTTTATAAAAAATTTCAAAAACTTTTTCGAAGCGTATAATGAAATCGACGATTCGGGTGATCCCGTAATTGTTTCTTTCTATTATTTGCCGTGGAAGACGTTCTGGGCAACGTGTTTATTGACAGCCAAGCACAGAAATTACAGAGAATTCGATTCGTTTGCCAAAATATTGCGGCGGTTCTTATATATTTCTTACATATGCGGATATTCGCTGAATCAATTGAAAAAACCGCTGTTGGATATGATAAACGCCGTTAAGACCGAAACCGCGCAAATTGACGATATCCGAAAAATATGCGAAGATTTTTTGATCGAAAAAGATTATTTAAACAGAATGAAAACGAATTTATCTCAAAGATCGGTTTTCGGAGAAGCCTGGTTGAAACCCGTTTTGCTGTTATTGAACAGCTGTTTTACCGATGCGGAAACGGTTGTAAAAGTGCCGATTGATTCGCGCTTGCACGTCGAACACATTTTGCCCAGAAAATTTAACACTGCCGAATGGTCACATGTGGATGCGGACGACGCTGAATCTTATAAAAATACTCTGGGTAATTTGACTTTGCTCGGATATAAAAAGAACTTAAAAGCTCAAAACGATTCGTTTGAAATAAAGCTAAAAATTTATAATGGCGAAGATGGTTCGGGAAGATGGACATGCTACGATATTACGAAGAATATCAAGGATATTGCACATGACGCAAAATGGGATATAGACTCCATCAAACACAGAAACGAATTCCTTTTAAAGAAATTAGAAGAAGTGTTGGAGATCTCCGGTTTGACGACGTGACACTGTTTTACGTTTCGTCGGTAAATCTTTTCCAGCGTTTTATCATGACGCAGCACAACAAAGTTCCGACGGCGGCAATTGCGAACCACATAAGTATCGAATATTGCCAGCCAATTTTTTCGGCGAGCAATGCGATTAGGTATGATGACAGTGCGCTGCCGATGTAGGTGCTCGCGTTTGTGAGACCGGAAACGGTGGAGATCTTTCCGTATTTAACGAATAGTGCCGGAACGTCGGATACCAGCATGAGATTTATACCGTGCATACAGCCTACGGTCATCGCAGATAAGATTATAGAAAGCGATGCGTGTTTGTCGGCAAAGAAGAACAACAGCAGAAGTGTCGCGGCAGATACGGCGAAGTATGCCGCGCTGGCAGTCATCTCGTTGCGGAACAACTTTATCATAAGTACCGCCGCCAGCGCTACGGCTATTATACCGAATATCGGAAGAGCGATATTGACCAGTATCGATACGGAAGTACCCAACCCGAAGGTTTCGTCCAAATACGTAGGCATCCAGGTCGTAATGCCGTCTTTTAAAAATCCGTGCAGTGCTATCGCTATGAAAATACACGGCATATTGCAACATAATAAAACTTTCCAAAAGTCTTTTGCCGAAAGTTTTTTTCTTTCGGTATTGTCGCTTTTGTCCGTGTCGTTTGCCTGCCGTTCGCTGTCCGTATCTGCGGCAGTGTCTGCCGGCGCGGCGTTATCAGCTGTGAGTTTAGTTATACCTAATCCCCATATGGGAATGACTATCGCGGAAAATCCGGCCATAAAGAAAAACACGCTTTCCCAGCCGAGCGTTACGATAAACAGCGGTACGATAAGGTATAGCAATACTGTCGCGGCGTTGGCAGCGGCGCATATCCATACTAACGCCGTCGAATAATCGCGTTTATCGAACCTGTCGGCGAGAATGCGGATAAGCGGCGGCCAAAACATAGCTTGCGCAAATCCGTTCAATCCCCAGATCGAAATGTAAAACGCTATATGGTCGCAAAGAGGGAATACCGCATTGCAAACCGCGGTTACGGTAAGTCCGCACATTATTATAAGATTGGGTCTAATCCTGTCGCCCAAAAATCCGATGACGATCTGACCCAGTCCGTACGTTATGAACAGCGCCGTGCCGATCATGCCGCCCTGCGATTTGGTGAGCGGCGTCGTCGCTATCATATCGGCGAGCACGGCGTTAAAATCCAGCCGTGTCATGTAACTCGTAAAGTACAGCAGACATGACAAAGCTATAAGTAAATGGACTTGTAAACGTTTTTTACCTGTTGTCATGCTTTAAGTATAGCTTTCCCTTCCCATTCCGGCGGTACGGAGCACCCGGTCAACATTGCAATAGTAGGCGCTATATCCAATACCGATACGTTTCCGTCCGGTGTGCGCGGCGGATAGCCTTTGCCGACGATGATCAACGGTACCGTCATATCTTCTTTTGCATCGGTACCGTGGATTCGATCGTGTCCGCCGTGATCGGCTGTTATAATTACCGTGCGATCTCCGGCAGTTTCTATAATGCGGCGCACATTATCGATGGCGCGAGAAACACACTGCAGTTGCTCGCCGCTCATCCATCCGTGATCGTGTCCCGCTTCGTCGGTCGCGCCGAGATAGACGAACACAAAATCGGGGTCGTCCGTTTTTATGTAATCCAGCGCATCGTCCGTTACCGCGTCGCCGACGTCGTCGTGCGCGGATGTCCTCAAAACGGAACGGGATAAACAGTAAGGTTTGCAAACGTCGCGCAGTTCGCCCCAGGAATAGAACATTCCGGCGCTTTTGCCGGCGCGCTTAAGTATCTCGAAAAGCCCGTCGACGGGGCGTACGGGCGGTGTAAAAACGTTTGTCGTAACGCCGTGACGTTCGGGCGGTACGCTCCAAAACATGGAACAATGCACGGGCAATGTTACCGACGGCATTACCGTGACCGCATTAAGCGTATGTGTGCTTTCGGCGAGCAGGGTGTTTACGTAACCGTTTCCGCAGCCGATAAGCGCGTCGGGACGCATACCGTCTATACATATCAAGATCGCTTTTTCGTTCATGATTACAGTTTAGCACTTTATATGCCGTAAATAAAGCAAATAACGCCCAAAAAATAAAATCATGTATATATATGTCGGTTTTTGCATGATTGCGCTATCGCGCAAAAAAGTTACCTGTTGTTTTTACGGTATTGCAGGGGACTGCAGTCTACACGTTTTGCAAACATTGCTATAAGTCCGCGCGCATCGTTAAATCCTACCGACTTTGCGATGTCTGTTACGGACATGTCGCTGTTTTTAAGCAGTTTACACGCCGTTTGAAAGCGCAAATTGTTTTGATATTCCTTGGGTGTGTAGCCCGTTCGGGTATGAAACTTTCTTATCAATCCGTACTTGTCCGCAAAGAACATGCGTGCAAGCTCGTCGAGCTTGATGTTTTTGTCGAAGTGCGAACGGATATACTTTATAACATAAGAAATTTCGTTATCGCGGTTTATGTCTGCAATCTCTTGCGACCTTGTGTGTCGGAGTATATCGGTGAGTATCGAATACAGCTCGACGGACGTTTTATATTCGTCTTGAGTGCCTGCGTTTATTGCGTTGCATATTTCCATAGTGATATCGGCAAAATCGGAAGGGCGGTAATTTTGTATGACACAACCGTAAACTTTGCGGATCTTTTCGAAGATATCCCTTATTCCGTTACCGCCGCCGAACATATACAAAAAGTGCATATCGCATATTTCGTCGTATTCGTTTGTTAATATATGCGGACGTTTTTGATCGAAAAATATAAAATCGCCTCGTCCGGCGGTGTATTTTTCGCTGCCGAAGTACAAATTAAGCCGACCGTCGTTTACTGCTACCAGAGCAAACGAATCATATCCCGACCTCTGTATCCTATATCCGGGCAGAGTGAACAAATGCCCCGACTGCATAACGTTGTACAGCGACGCGTCGCGTTTATAGTCGTCGTTCAAAAAAGCGATGACAGAACTTTCCGTAGTTTTAAAATCGAGTTTTGTTGTGTTCATTATTCGTCGATATTGACTTTTATTTTGCAATTTCGTGTATTGAAAACGCAATTACCGTATGGTACACTCATTATAGCATGTTGTTGCGAAAAACACAAATATAAAGGATCATCGATGAAAAGGATAAGGATCGTTTATTCGCTATTGATAGCGCTGTTGATATTATCTGCGTTTATAGGCTGCTCCGCTCCCGATAAGAGAAGTACGGCGGAAAAGTCCGGCGATTGTTCGTTGACGGTGGAAACCGTTTGCGGCGTTGCCGTAAAAGACAGTCAAGCAGTATTGACGTCCGAACAGTTTTCGGAGCTTGCGAACGCCGCAGACGTGTCTGCGCTTTGCGTTTATACGGCTGCGGAAAAAGCCGATGTGGTCATATCGCTTGACGCCGAAGAACTTACGTTTATCGTCACTGCCGAAAACGGCACGGAAAATACATATACGGTAACTATCGTCGTGCTGTCGGGCGACACGTCGTTTACATTGCGGACATTTGCTGATATACCTGTAAGTTCGGATCATATCACCGTTCCCGAAAAGATATGGCGCGATATGTGCGCAGATGCCGACTTGGATATACTGCCTTACTTTACGGCGGAAACGGCGGACGGCGCAGTTTTGAAAGTAGAGTTCGATACAAAAACAAGACGGGCGAAATTTACATGCGTTTCGCAAGACGGAACGCAGACTGCCGTTAGGTCGTACGGTCTGCAGGTGTCGGTGCCTTTCGGATCGCATACGCAGACCGGTTACGGGTCGCGGAACAGTATAACATGGTCGTACGATCACGATTCGTATGTTCTTTCGGGGGCGACTGCATTTAAAGACATTAACGGCAACGCACTTGCCGATGATTATGCCGTGTCGTTCCGCGCCGCATTGAGCGGATATAAGACGGACAGCGAAATGTGTTTTGCGGCGTACGAAGCGGGAAACTTGATGATACGGTTTTATATAAGAGTCGTGGATTCTGATTATATAAGCGTGCGCACCGATTACAGAGACAGATCGGATTACAAAAACGAGATCTTGCTTATAAATAAAATACCGTATAGCGGCGGCATGTTTTCGGATATAAAACTGATCGTAAAAAATAACAGTCTTGTAATCGTCTATGAAGGAGAGACGCTGTTCCGCAGGACGCTGTTCGGGTTGAAGCGCACGGAAGCGTGTATATACTCGAATAACTGTACGGTTTATCTGAAAAACATAGAAACGGAGTCCGATCCCGAATCGGTAGCTGCGCAGTACGAAAACGCATTAGACGGATACGACGAGTCCGACATAGGCAAGACTCTCATCGGCAGCGGCGAGAACATGGAAAGAATGGAAGAAGGTCCGAATGGCGAGATAACCGTAAACAATGCCGCATCCGGCGCTCGCGTTATGGCCGGGCTGTACAGCGAAGGCGTACCGGTAGGCGGATACGAGTATGCGGTCGGCGGCAAAGTTCGCATTACCGATACCAAAACGTCGGGCGGATCGGCGAGCAAAGTGGAATTTCAAATATACAGATCGTTCAACGACTTCGTCAAGTTCCATTTGTTCAGGTTCCCGACAAACAATTCTTTTTATATTTATCCTACTGTCAACGGAAAAGGATCTACATATTTATACGGCACTCAAAACAACATGATGCCCACGCCGTCGGGCGGCATCTACGAAGTCGAATATGCTTTTGTTTACGATCACGGAGTGTTGGAAACTTACTTAAAAGACGGCAGCGAGCTTTTGCCGGATTTTACACTTGTTTACTCATTGGAAACCGATTGGGGATATACCGGTTACGCATTTGCAAATAAGCAATATTGCAATAGCGTATTTTATGATACAAAGGTTTATTACGGCGCGGAATTCGACACTTTTGCGGAAAAACTTCACGGCGCTACCGATACGGATATATCGTTTGAAAACGGAGTGTTCACCGAGACCGCGGACGGGCGGTTTTATAAGACCGATAAACGGTATTCGTCGGCAAAACTTATTTCCGGCGGCAACGAGATCGGCGGCGAACATTTT
>CAJUBY010000016.1:0-26153 GCA_910585055.1 uncultured Christensenella sp.
GCGATAATCAAAAACACGAAATAAACGATAACGGACGCGTACTCAAACAACTCGCGTACAAAAAAACATTTTTCCTTAAACGATACTATAAGATTTTTATATTTTTTTGCAAATGTAAACACCGCCGTTGCCGCCGACGTCAATAATGAAAAGACGGTAAATACAAACAACGCCGCAATGCAACCGGACAGTTCCGGTACGTTTTGGAGGATGCCGTTTGCTCCGGAATACGCGTTGCCGTAACTTATATTTCCAAAAGGCATTACAGCCACCGCGCCCGCATAAAAAGCAAACAGCAACAAGGAAAACAATATCGACAACCCCAAAGGCACGTAATTAAGCGCCGGATAAATTTTTCTCAGTAGAGGCTCATAATCCTTTTTTACGCCGGTTTGCTTAGACGTTACAGACCGGTCGGTAGACTCGGAGGACAGCTCGTTTACAAACGAGTGGCCGCACTCGTTACAAAAACGCACTCCGCCGTTCAGATTTGCGCCGCACTGCGGGCACGTCTTTTCTTCCTGCCGTTTAGTTCCGCATTCGGGGCAAAATTTCCCCTCGAACTCGGTATTGCATTTAATACACCTGTGCATACGATTTCTCCCTTGTATTTACATTTTTTATAAATCAAGTGTATCATGTCCCCCCCCGAGTCAAGCGTTTTTGCATAATATTTCACAAATTTTTTACAGTTTTTACGATTTTTTTCGCGCAAAGTTATCTACAACGCGTTAAAAATTATTCTCGTTAAATAATCGAATTAATCGGTAGCTATTTAATATTTATTAAAACAACAATACAACGGAATATGTGCATTCCATCGTCTTGTTGCGTTCCATTCATGATATATTATAATTACTATTCGGTTTGACCGATTATATAATTGTTTACATCGTTCCTTACATTCTCGGGAATAACTATTGCTCCGTTCACGTTTTTTACACCGTATTGCATATTTCTTTTTGTATCGGGATAATTTTGAATTACACTGACATCCTTATTTTCGGTAAACTGTATTGAAATTTGCCTACTACCTATATAAACATATCTTTGCGTACTATCATTATATAAAAAGCGATGTTTGTCTTTCGAAAAACGTCTGATCTCACGTTTTATCGATTCTATAAAATAACGCGGATCTGAATCTTCGATATCTTCTTCCGTAAGTAATCCGACATTTGCACTTTCCAATCTATCCGATTTAAACCAAATGTAATATATGCCATTACAATTTAACCAATAAGTTTGCTCTTTATATGACTCATATTTTCCGGTAACGGCATCATAATTTTCCTTAATATATTCGCGACACATTTCCCCATTCTTTTTGTCCACATAAAATATTTCAGTAAGGTCATCCCACTCACCGTAATCTTCGGCTTGCGATTTGTCATACGAATAAAACTCCTTCACGAATACTGTGTATGTGTCATAATTTTGCGTATCGAACCCGAGTATGTTTTCCCATTCTGTATCCGTTACCGTTATACCGCCGACGGTACCGCCGTTTCCTCCGCCGCTGCCGTTACCGTCGTCGCCGCACGCGACAAGCCCCAACGTCGCGCCCGATAGCGCAAACGCGCAAGCAAGAATGGACGCCGTTGCATTTACGATTTTTCTCATACCGTTGTTATCTCCTTGCTGAATATTTTATAATAAAAGTATACCGGTGCCCCCTTTTTTTTTCGAGTCAACCGTTTTTTCGCGAGTTTTCACGAATTTTTCTCGGTTTTTCGATTTTTTTCGCGCAAAGTTATCTACAGTATAAAAACGGTAACCATGATCTTGTAAAAATCATATTCGCTACTTGATAGACACGCGAGTTATCGCATACCGTTATTTTCCGTTGACCTTCATCAGTCTTACGATAGACGCGCGTTCGTTCTCGTCGAGTTTCATCAATATATATTTTATGGTTTCCTGCAATTGAGGGATCATTACGTATTCCAGAGCGTTTACTCTGCGCCTGTTTTTTTCTATTTCGTCGGCGAGCATGTTGCAGGTTTTTTCCACTTCGGCAAGGTGGAGTAGCTTATCGGTAAGCGCGGTAAGTTTGAGCACGGCGTCGTCCAGCTCCGCAGGCGCCGAACACAACGCGTACGGCAAGCGCACCTCGCCGACGCGCTTGGTCTGCATATACGGTACGTCCACGCCCATAACGTTTTTGGTGCCGACGGTTATAGACGCCGTAAGTGTGGGCAAAGCTATCGCCTGCACGGCATCCAGCGGCGAAGATGCCGAAAGAGCAAATGCCTTAAGCGCTTCGGCTATGTCGCCCTCTATCTCTTCGCGCAGCCGTTTGTTGTCCTTTATGAGCAACAAAAACTGACGGACCATTTCGTCCGACTTGTCTTTGAGCAGCTTATGTCCGCGCTCCGCGGTCTTTAACCTGTCCTTTAATCTGCGCAGTTCCATGCGCGTGGGGTTTACGTTCGATCTTGCCATATCTCCCTGCCGTATCGCTGATAGATGCTATTTCCCTGTACTATCGTAAAATTCGTCCAAATGCTCGTCGCGGATACGTTTCAGTTCCGAACGAGGAAGTATTCGCAACAGTTCCCAGCCGACGTCCAACGTCTGCTCTATTGTACGGTTGGTTTTAAAGCCTTGATTGATATATTTCTTTTCGAACTCTTCGGCAAACTTCGCATACAGCTTATCGACGTCGGAAAGCGCCGCGTCGCCCAAAATGGAACTCAATTCCTTGGCGTCCTTGCCGCGCGCATAAGCGGAAAACAACTGGTTCATCGTATCCGCATGGTCTTTACGGGTCTTGCCTTTGCCTATGCCCTTGTCTTTCAGACGCGACAGCGACGGCAAAACGTCGATAGGCGGATTAAATCCTTTTTTGTACAGTTCGCGCGAAAGTATTATCTGTCCTTCCGTGATATAACCCGTAAGGTCGGGGATAGGGTGAGTCTTATCGTCTTCGGGCATCGTCAAAATCGGAATGAGCGTTATCGATCCGTTTTTGCCGCGAATCCGTCCGGCGCGTTCGTATATAGTGGCGAGATCGGTATAAAGATATCCGGGATAACCGCGCCTGCCCGGCACTTCGCGCCGCGCCGCCGAGATCTCGCGCAAAGCCTCCGCATAGTTGGTTATATCGGTCATTATAACAAGCACGTGCATTCCGCAATCGAACGCCAGATATTCCGCGGCGGTCATCGCCATACGCGGCGTGTTTATGCGCTCTACCGCAGGGTCGTTTGCGAGATTGAGAAACATGACCGTACGGTCTATCGCGCCCGTGCGCCTAAAATCCGCCGTAAAAAATTCGCTCTCTTCGTAGGTTATGCCCATCGCGGCAAACACGACGGCAAATTTGTCGTCGGTATTTTTTACCTGCGCCTGCCGCGCGATCTGCGCCGCAAGATCGGCGTGAGGAAGCCCCGACGCCGAAAACACGGGCAGCTTTTGACCGCGGACAAGGGTGTTCAGTCCGTCAATGGCGCTCACTCCCGTCTGTATGAATTCGTTGGGATAATCTCTAGAAACGGGATTTATAGGGCTGCCGTTTACGTCCAAACTTTTTTCGGGCAGTATTTCCGCGCCGCCGTCTATGGGGTTGCCCATGCCGTCGAAAACTCTGCCCAGCATGTCGTGCGACACCTTTAACTCTATCGCCTTCCCCGTGAACGCCGCTTTTGCCGCCGAGATCTTAAGTCCGCGACTGGGCGCGAAAAGTTGAACGAGCGCCTTGTCGCCGTCCACTTCCAGCACTCTGCCGAGCCTGCCGTCGTCACCCGTCTGCGAGATCTTTACAAGTTCGTTGTACTTGACTCCCTCCACCTGTTCGACGAGCATCAACGGACCTACGACTTCTTTGATGGTACGGTATTCCTTGCGCATCACTCATTCTCCTTTTTCAGTTCCGCCAACTGTTTGGACATATCGTCGTGTATTTCGTCAAGCTTTTTTAGATCTTCTTCACTGACGTATTTCGCCCTGCCTATCTGTTCGCGGCAAGGTACGTTTAAAATATCGTTTATACTTACACCGCGTCCGAGCGCACGCTTTGCCTGATAGTAAAAATCGACTATCAGCTTTAACATCTTAAATTGTTTTACGGGCGAAGTATAAGTGTCGACTTCGTGAAACGAATTTTGGTGCAAATAATCTTCGCGCACCGATTTTGCAGCTTCCATCGTAAGTCTGTCCTGCGGCGACAGCGCGTCCATGCCGACGAGTCTTACTATCTCGTCCAGCTTTGCCTCTTCCTGCAATATGCTGCTGATCTCCGTTCTGTAAGCGTTGAACTGCGCGTCGACGTTCTGCGTGAACCAATCCGCGAGCCTGTCGCTGTAAAGCGAATAACTGACAAGCCAATCTATAGCCGGGAAATGCCGCTTGTACGCAAGCGCGCTGGACAGTCCCCAGTAAACTTTTACTATGCGCAGCGTTGCCTGACTTACAGGCTCCGACATATCGCCGCCCGGAGGCGACACCGCGCCTATCGCAGTGACCGAACCCGTACGCTGCGAAGATCCCAATATCTTTACCATACCGGCGCGTTCGTAAAACTCCGCAAGCCTGCTCGACAGATATGCGGGATACCCTTCTTCGCCCGGCATTTCCTGCAGCCGTCCGCTCATTTCGCGCAGAGCTTCCGCCCAGCGCGACGTAGAGTCCGCCATTATGGCGACCGAATAACCCATATCACGGTAATACTCCGCAATGGTTATACCCGTATATATGCTTGCTTCTCGCGCCGCGACAGGCATATCCGAGGTGTTGGCTATAAGTACGGTACGCTTCATCAGAGGCTGACCGGTCTTGGGGTCGATGAGTTCCGGGAACTCGTTGAGAACGTCGGTCATCTCGTTGCCGCGCTCGCCGCAGCCGACGTAAACTATTATATCGGCGTCGGACCATTTCGCAAGAGCGTGCTGTAACACGGTCTTACCCGATCCGAACGGACCGGGGACCGCCGCCACGCCGCCGCGCGCTATCGGGAATAGCGTATCCACTACGCGCTGCCCCGTTATTAGAGGGCGGTCCGGCGGCAGTTTTTCCGCATACGGTCTGCCGCGCCGCACAGGCCAACGCTGAAGCATACAAACGTCGTGCTTTTGCTTGCCGTCCGTGATGACCGCTACGGTTTGATCTATCGTATAATCGCCGGCGGATATTTTTTCTATTTTGCCGCTAACGCCGTAAGGCACCATTATCCTGTGCGTTATAACTTCGTTCTCCCGCACCGTGCCTATAACGTCGCCTGCCGTAACTTGCTCGCCCTTTTCGACGACGGGCACGAATTTCCATTTTCTTTTATGGTCGAGAGCAGGCGCGCTTACGCCGCGGTCTATACGGTCGCCGGAAAGCTGCGCAAGCTTTTCGAGCGGCCGCTGTATACCGTCGTAAATACCGCCGATAAGTCCGGGTCCCAGCTCGACGGACAGCGGCTGTTCCGTAGACGTTACGGGTTCGCCGGTACCGAGCATACTCGTTTCTTCGTATACCTGAACGGACGCGCGGTCGCCGCGCAGTTCGATAACTTCGCCTATAAGACCTTTGTCGGACACACGTACGACGTCGAACATTTTAACGTCGCTCATTCCGTCCGCAACGATAAGCGGTCCGCTTATTTTTATTATTTTACCCATTGTCTGCTCCTTTTGCCGATACGGTATATCCGCACCGCACGCCGAGTCGGTTTACGATCGTCCATGACGTTTACTTGTCGAAAAGTATGTCTACTCCGACGGCTTTTTCCACGTCTTTTTTTACGCCTGCCATACCGAACCCGTTGGACCCGGTAGAACTCGGAATGGACAGCACCGCCGGATAAGTCTGTCGCTTGAGTTTTTGCATGAGCGACTCCATTTTGGCGGCGTAATTTTCCGTGACAAGAATGACCGCGTATTCGTCTGTTTTGGATATGTCGCGCAGTATATCCGCGGCAGCATATTCGTCGTCCGCCTTATACACTGCCGCGCCTATAGCCAAAAACGCCGTAGCGCTCTCGCCGTCGCCTATTACCGCTATCTTTCCTATTTTTTCCACTTATAACTCCGCGAGACACGGTCAAATACCGCAATTATGCTAAACCGTCACCGTGTGCTTGTGAATATTAAATATCTTTGTATATTTCCGGGATACGATCGTAAAATTCGTCGCGCGAATTTGTTTTGATACAAACAAGCGCGGTCTTTACCGTCTTAAGCTCGATAAGCGTCTCGGTATAATAATTCAAAAACGGCTTATACGACGAATAATCCGTCACGGTCGAATCCGTCATAAAATAAAGATGGTCGTCCGTTTCGCGTTCCGCACGCCACAGCTCTCCGCCGTCGCGCAGTTCTATCCTTTCCGCAAACAGTGCGTAACGCGTATGCTCGTACGGCTCCGCAAAATGCTCAGCGTCCACAGATTCCGAAAGAGTGTCCGCATCTATCGTTCCGCCCTGCAAAAACTCGTCGCCACTCAAGCCGAGACGTTTCATCCGCGCGGCGGTGAGAATATTTTTCATATCGATCTCCGCGCGGAAATAATGTTTTACTGCAGGTATACCGCATTTTAAAACGCTTTTATACATAGCCGAGGTCAATACGAGATCGATGACCTGAGGTCTTTTTTCGTTGTTTTCGTCAAGCTCCGTAAGCGCTTCCGCCATATATCCGTCGGCGTCTCCGTAATCGCCGTCGGCGATCTTGGCGATATCGAGATCCGTATTGTAATAACCGTCGGCCGGTACCGCGGCAAACCGCGATTTATACGCCAGCTTGGCATTGTTATACACGAACCGGGCGGTCAAAGCGTTTGCGAATCGGATATTGGGCGCATTATCCGAAATAAATCTTATAAGCCTGTCGGTCTCTCCGACTATAAATCCGTCGACCGAGCAACCGCTTTGGTAAGCATAACCGTAATCGGCAAGCATCCTGAACGCATCGTTTACCGTAGCGGCTTCGACGATACGGCGCAGTCGTTCCCCGTCCAGCCGTTTACCGTACTGAACAGCCGCCGTATTCGCATAGACTTTTGTCGTAAACATTTACAGCTCCAGATCTTTTACGGTATCGGCGACAGTACGCTCTTTAAGCTCTTCGACTATTTCGTCCACGGTTAGACCTCGGTCATATTTTTTGTTACGCAATATCACGCCGCCCGAAAAATCGCCTTTTTCCTCGGACAGCGTCAACTTCTTTCCCGCCGCCGCGGATACTTTTTTTACCCACGCGCCGGTCACTCGCTTTGCGTCCGACTTTGCCGCAACTATCTCGTCTCCGTCGTTACACTCCGCAACGATCAGCTTTTGCAGTATCGACAGATATTCGGCGTCCGGCGCGGACAGGATGCGTTGTTTAACGCCGTCGTATACGGCGGAAACACAGTCCTGCTTGGCTTTTAACAAAACTTTTTTAGCCTCCAGCTCGCCCAGCTTTATCCGCCCGTCGTACAAACTGTCCGCCGCGGCTTTGGATTTTTCCGCTTCCGCACTAAGTATAACTTCCAGTTCCGCGCGCAACGCGTCGAGCCGTCCGTCGAGTTCCGCAGCCGCCTCTTCGATCATAGCAGCCGCGGTTTTTTTGGCAGACGTCAATATATCGTCGATTATTTTACGCTGTCCCTGCATAGTCGGTTTACGCTATGTTCAACAGCATTACGCCGAGAATTGAAACGATAAACGCAAAGATAGCGAATATCTCTACAAGAACAAGCATCGGTATCGCGTGTCCGACCTGGTTTTCCTGTTTGCCGACAAGATTGATACAGCCGATAGCCACGTTTCCCTGCATAATAGCCGATACCAAACCGACTACAGCGATTGGCATACAATAAGCAAAAAGTATCCAGCCCTGCGCGTCGGTTAGCGCGACCATGTCGCCGAACGCGTTGAGTTTTATAAGCATCATGAACGCAACGACAAACCCGTACAGACCCTGCGTGGACGGCATAACCTGCAATATCATAGTCGTACCGAACTTTTCGGGCTGTTTGCTCAACAGCGCGGACGAAGCCTGTCCGGCTCTGCCTACGCCGATAGCCGAGCCTATGCCCGACACTATAACGGCGAGCGCCGCGCCCATTATGGCATAAAAATTGCCCCAATTCATTTTTACTTCTCCTTTTTGAGAAAATTTATGGAAAACTCTTAAGAGTAGACCGTCTTTTATTCGTAGCGGATATACCGGGTCTTTGCGCCTATAGGCGAAAACAGCCGTCCGCCGCCCTCGTAAAACTTGCCGTAAAACTCCAGGAATTGCAACCGTGCGTCGTGCACGTATGCGCTCAATACCCCGAGCGCGAGATTGAACACGTGCAACACAGCAAGCACAACCGCGCCGACAACGTACCCGACTACGGGGATATCCATTATTATAGCGCCCAAACTGTTAAAGGCAAGACCTATAGCACAGCTTGCAAGGCACAGTCCGAACAGCCGACAGTACGACAGCAGATCGGACAGCAAGTTTATAAGTCCGTACAAGCCTTTAAATCCGCCGACGACCTTGCCGAAAATATTTTTTTCGTTGCGTCCGCCGAAAAACAATATAAGCGCCGCACCGGTCGCCGCAAATATCAACGCGGCGATCTTTAATCCCTGCGGCGGAACGAACGATATGTTTATCCCCAGCATGGGAGCAAGTGACGGCAACATACCGACAGCAAGCAATATAAGCGCCGTAAACAACAGAAGTATCGAACCGCAGTCGAACAGAGCAGAAAACGGCTTGCCTTCTTTAAACAGCGCGACCGATTTTATTATAAATCCCGTCGCTATTTGTATCACTCCGAAACCTATGCTCAATACGAGCAACAGCAATGGCTTGTCGAGCGGATTTAATATGAGCGCAACGTTAGTTTCGCCGAAATCCACGGAAAAATATCCGCCGAACATAATGCCCCATACTATCGCGGATATTCCGCCCATACCCACAAGCATTGCAAGTTTTCTTATACCGGTATCTATCTTTTTGCTGTTGCCGATAACAAGCCCGGCGACGGCAAGCACAAGCCCGTATCCGGCGTCGCCTATCATTATACCGAAAAACAAAAAGTAAAAAACCGACATTACAGGATTGGGGTCGATCTCCCTGTACTTCGGCGGACTGTACATGTTTGTTATCTGTTCGTACGATCTCACCAGCCTGTTGTTTTCGACAAGCGTCGGAGGCCCGTCCTTTTCTTCGGGCGCAAGCAGCTGCACGAAAGTTTCAGGGCACATACCGCCGACTTCGCCGACCGTCTGCTCCGCGACACGCTCCGGCAGCCAGCCTTCGAGCACAAACGTGCTGTCCGTCTTTAAAAACCGTTCTTCCGCCTGTGCGCGTTCTAAATCGAGACCTATCACGTCGTACAGTATCTTTAAATCGCCGACGTACTTTTCGTACATCAAAGCCGTTTTCGTTATCTCGAATATCTGACGTTTAACGTCCGTTCTTTCGTCCGACAGCGCTATTATCTTTTGCGCCGCGGTGCAATCGTCGTCGAACGTACACTTGGTAAAACCTTTTGCGCTCAGTATTTTGCTTACTTCTTCGGCATGCATACGGCGCGCGACGGTTACCGCGACTGCGCCGTCGCCGCGCAACAGTTCGTAAGCGCAGGAAAGTTCGTCCAGCTCACTCAGCGATCCGTTGTAAGCGCGGTTATGATAAAGCGCTATTATTATATTGCCGCCGCCGTTAAGCTGCGACAGTTTGACGGGCGCAGGCTCGAACGGTTTATATGCGGCTATCATGCCGTCTATAGCGGTCATACGCGACGAACATTCCGCAAGTTCGAAAGACAATTTTTCGAGCGTATCGCAAACGTGCGTCAACTCGTATTCTCGTGCCGCGGCATCCGAAAAATCCGCTTTTGTTATAAGCTTACGCGCATCGGTATACTTTACGTCGGAAAGCGTATAGTCTATCGGCAATTCCAGTCCGCGCGAAGCGGCGCGTTTGTTTGCTTCGAGCATCGACGACATAGCGGCATGGCGCGATTTTAAAAAGCCGAGCGCGAAAGATATACTGCCCTGCTTTGCTTTAAGTTCGCGGTACAGCCGTGTTTCGCCCGATTCGAGTTCGAACGGGACCGAATCCGTCGCCCGCGCTTCGAACAATCCGCGCGACGTCAGAGTATCGAGTATTTTGTTTTGGTCGCGCCGCAGCCCTATAAGCCTTATGTGCGACATCTTGGCTATCGCCATTTACGCCTTGCCCCCGACGGATACGTACAATTTTTTTATCTGCGCTTCTATAAGCTTTTTCTTTTCTTTTAACATTTTTCCGCCGACTTGCTCGGCTTCTTCGACTATACGCGCAAGTTCCTTTTCGGCAGCGTCCGCGGCGTCCGCCAAAGCCTTCGTACGCGCATTGGATACGGCTTTGCCGTTGTTTTCGCGCATATCGCGCTCACGCGCGGCGCCGTCGAGCTGGATCGCCTTAACGGATGCTTCCGCCTGCGCTATTATGCGCCTTGCTTCCGCTTCCGCCGACATTATCTCGGAAATGGCGCCCGTAAGCTCGGCATCGAGTGTTTCGCGGTCGCCGTATTCTATTTCGGGAATATCGTTATTACTCATTATCGTTCTCGTATGCGGTTATTTTTCCGACTCTGCCCTCATGTCTGCCGCCTGCGAATGAGGTCGTCAAAAACGCATCCGCTATGGCGACCGCTTCGGGTATATCGGTATTGCCTGCGCCGAGCGCCAAAACATTGGCGTCGTTATGCTCTCTGCACAGCCTGCCCATATCGACATTGAAACAGAGACCGCAACGTATGCCCTTTACCTTGTTAGCGCATATGCTCATACCGACGCCGGTCTTGCATATCACTATACCGCGCGAACCGGGATCGCCGGCAACGCGTTCCGCAACGGCAAACCCGAAATCGGGATAGTCGACAGACGTTTCCCCGTCGGTACCGAGATCGACAACATTGTATCCGTTTTTATCGAGATTTCGGACGAGAGCTTTTTTAAGCTCCGTACCGCCGTGATCGCAACCGATGTATACAACCATAACAGCTCCTTGACTTTAGTTTAGTATACCATGATTCATTATATTTGTCACGCATTTTTGCTATGATTTCCATGCCGTACTACGATCGTCGGCGCAGGCATAAAAATACTGTCAGCTCTCGTCGCCACGCCCGGCATCCGCGAGCGCAAGTATCGCGTCGAACGCTCCGCGCATTTGCAGTGCGCAGTCGATATATTCTTCTACGCTTCCTCCGTACGGATCGGGTATGGGATGACCGATAAGCTCCTCGAACGACACGGCATTTTCGGAACCGCAGCGTTCGGCATGAAGATCGGACATAGCGACTATAAGATCTCCGTCCATCGACATCTGAACGGTAAACATTTTGGCTTTACGGTCCTTATTGTGTTTTACGTCCAGAAAATCGAGCGCCGCAGACGCCTGTGCGGACAATATGCTTCCGCGTTCCGCCGCCAGCCCGGCGCTTTTAACCGTAAAATCACCGCTGCGTTTCTTGGCTCGGAGATAGTCCTTGAACATAAACTCCGCCATCGGCGATCTGCACGTATTGCCGGTGCATACGAAAACTATTTCGAATTTGTTTTTATTTTCGTTATCCGACATTTTAAGCTCCCGTCAGATTATCATTCCGCCGCTCAACTTTATGAGACGCGCGATCAGAGATTCGCCTATACCGGAGGGATCTACGCCTTCCGCTATGACGGCGTCGAAATGTTCCGCATCCGCTTTCCTCAATACGGCAAACAGGTTGTGCGCATACTCTTCGTACGAATTTCCCAGCGAATATGCCGTGCGGCTTCCGTACGCGGATATATTTTTATCCAAGCATATTATAACGGCGGTCTTGCCCGTGCGGACGTATTCGTCGTATCTCGAACATATGTTTTGCACCATACCGTCGTAGAACGCCGAAAACAGTATTTCGGCATTCGGCATATATCCGCTCAGCTTTACCGATTCGCGCACTATGTCCACCCTGCCTATCTCGCGTTCTATTTCCTTTACGGTAACGCCGCCGGCACGCAATACCTTGGGCGGATCCGTACGGATGTCGACGATAGTCGATTCTATGCCTATCTCGGACTCTCCGCCGTCAAGTATAAATCGGATCTTGCCGCCGAGATCGTCATATACGTGTTTGGCAAGCGTAGGACTGGCTTTATCAGCGGTATTTGCGCTCGGCACTACCACCGGCGCGCCCGAAAGTTCTATAAGTTTTTGTGCGATCTTATTATTCGGGATACGTACCGCGACGGACTCCGTCCCTGCGGTTACGGCGTCCGGGATACAGGATGCACGGTCGAACACGAGCGTAAGCGCGCCCGGCATGAATTTTTCTATAAGTATACGCGCTTTATCGGGTATTGTCTTGACTATCTTTGCTATATCCGATTTTTTTGCGACAGCCACTATGAGCGGTTTATCGTGCGAACGCCTTTTTACTTCGTACACATTTTCGACAGCCTGTGCATCTGTTGCCGACGCGCCCAACGCATATACCGTTTCCGTCGGGAACGCCACAAGCTCGCCTGCTTTCAGCGCAGACGCACACCTCATTATATTTATATCGTCGGGCTTTAAAATCTCGGTCTCCACAAGTGCCACCGTCCTTGCGTTTAATTTTAACATATATTGTCGATAATTACAAGCATGAAAAGCAAGTTTGCAAAATTTGTCGACTGCACCGTAGGCGCAGGGCTTATATTCCTCGCCGCAGCCGCTGTCATGCGCTACTATACGACCGCCGATCTCGCGGTATTTACCGCAGTTTCCGTGACGGCGTGCGCCGTACTGCTCTTAAAAATACGAAACGGCAAAAAACAGACTGCCGAAAGACTGTCACATGCCGCGGCGGATATGTTTTTCGATTTTATGTTTCTCGGCGAAAATGCGCCCGTCACATGCCTGTATAACGGGCTAAAAGCCAAAGAACCGGAAACGGCACGGCACGGCAACGGCGTATATCTCAACGGTGTCGCGGCGTTCTGCGCATTTTATCCGCAGCCCGACATGAACGCCGTGGCGCGGTTTGCCGCAAGAGCAAAACGTTACGGCGCGCACACCGTTACCGTGTTTTCGGAACTGCCGCCCAAACAAACCGTTCCGCCGCTGGACGGGATTCGGATAAAATATGTTTGCGGCGAAGACGTATACAAACTGTTCGGATCCTTGAACTGTCTGCCGAAAAAACAATTCGCCAAACGAAAAATGTCCCGCAAAACAGCGTTCGGAAACGCGTTCGGCAGGGACAAAATAATCAAATATGCGGTTTTATCGGTATTGATGTTCGGCATAACGCTCATCGGCGGAATGAGCATAGTCACATTTGTGTGCGCGGCGGTGTGCGCCGTGTTTGCCGCGGTAAGCGCCGTACTCGCACTTGTAAAAGCGGTAAAAAACAGATAACTGTAAACTATGTATCGATCTGCCGCAAAGCTCAGGAAAAGTCCTCGTATTGTTTAAGCATTTCCGCGCTTATGCTCGGGCGTGAACGCTTAAATGCTTTTTCGAACATTTCCCGTCTCAGCGGTATAGCCGCCTTTATATTCCTCTCCCGTATCTCTTCTAGCGCAAGCCTGCACGCCTCCTCTATTATGCCGCAAAGATCCGCGGCGGAATAATAGCTGTCCGTCATACTGACGTTTAATCCGGGCACGAGCGTATGAGTATGCGCTTCGGTCATTTCCACTATATCCTCGGTGGTTATGCCGTCAAGCGCAATGCCGTTCAGCTTGCTCTCGATAATAGCGCGTTTTGCGGCGACATCGGGCGGCGGCACGTGCACTCTGTGCGAAAAGCGCTTAAACCTCAAATATGCCGGATCTATAACGTCCGGACGGTTGGTCGCGGCGATTATTATTCGTTTCGCACCGTTTACTCCGAACCCGTTTATGCGCTGAAGCAGCTCCGTCGTGACTGCGGCTTTATAATCCTTTGTGTCCGACGTACGCCGCGAAAATATGGATTCGCATTCGTCTACGAAAAGTATGGCTCCGTCCGCGCACGCGTCCATTTCGTCGAAAAGCTGTCGCACCGCCTGCTCCGATTCACCGACATACGACTTGAATATATCCGCAGGCGTTATGACGAACAGCGGCAAACGCAGTTTGTTGGCTATCGCTTCCGCAAACATAGTTTTGCCCGTTCCCGGCGCGCCGTACATGAGCATACCAAGTCCGCCCTCTATTTTGTAATGCGCTATTATTTCGGGATTCTGTGCGATAAAAATAAAGCTCTCGACCAACTTTTTTACGTCGTCCAAGCCTTTTACGTCGTCGAAAGTCGTTTCCGGTATGGAATGGCTCACCGTCGAACCGTATTCGGTCGCCTTTTTTCCGAGTTTTTTAGCTATGTCCGCAAACTCGTCAGACTTTGCGGCGTCGGTATAACGTTCCGCCAGCTTTTGTGCGGTCTGCGATGCGCGAAGATACTCCGTGCACAGCTTTTGCTTTTCTTCTGTGCGCAGATCGCGTTTGTCCTTGACTCCGCCCAATATCTTTCTTATATTTCCGACACTGTCGTTATATCTGTTTTCAAGTTCTTCCAGCGCAGGCTCGCCATTGCCGCCGTATGCTTTTTTTCCCAAACCGGACATTATGTGTGCTCCTTACAGTATGTCGCTTATATCGCCTGCGGCGCCCTGCGTCGGCGCAGACGGAACATCGGGTGACGGTCTATCAGTAACGGACGGCGCAACCGACTGTCCGCGTTCGCATAGGATACCGTCCACAAGTTTTTCGGCGGACGACTGACCGCCGTGAGCGGACTGCGGTGTTCTTGCTTCCAGCTTTTTCTGCTTTGCCGCGTTTTTTTCCATCATATCCTGCATGCTCTTGTTCGATTTTTTTAGCGCGTTGACTATGGAAATCGCTATCATTTGATTTCCGGACAAAACATCGCTTATTTCTTTCATCCGTCCGTTGTTGTTGCGTATAGTTTGGCGGATACGTTTTTTCGCCTTGCGGCGTGCGAAAAACCCGTGCTTCTTTTCGAGCGTGGTGTCGAGCGCGAGCGCGTTTACCTCGAGTATATTATCCATACACGATATGGCGTCAGTGATACACGACATAGCCGTATTTACGTCGTTGAGCATGGATATAGCGTCTTCCATTTGAATAGCAACATCCAAAAATGTAAGCATAGTCTGCGACATAAAATAATCTTTGCCGTGCTTCGCTATCATATCCGCCGCTTTGTTTGCGAGTATTTCTTTGCGTTTGCCGAACGCTTTTTGCGATTCTTCGAGTTTGCGCTCTTTTTCGACTTTTTCGTACTCGGCGTCGAGATCTTGTATTCTCTGATTGATACGCGCTTTCCGCTCTTCGCTTTCGGACATTTCGCGCTGACGTTCCTTTGCCATGATAATATATCTCCTTGAATTATTTACTTACATATTTGTCTACCGCAGCTTTTAGCGCGGCGCGTTCGTACGCTGCGTTGTCCAACCAATCGTGAGGATATATCCTGTGGATATTCCAGCCTCGTTCTGCGAGCGTGTTTACATACCGAATGTTGTAATCGATAAAATCGTAGTTCTTGAGCGTAGGCAACTCGCACCACAGCCCCAGCTCCGCACGCGTAAGATCTTTGGACAGCACGGCGACGGGGATGCGTACCGAACCTTCGGTAACTCCGTAATTGACTGCTATACGGGAATTGTCCACACCCAGCGCCGCGACCGCTCTTGTTACGTCTGCTATAAAGTTTGCGCCTTTTCCGACGGCGCCGGTCACGAACTGACCTTTTCCGTTTTCGGCGAACCGCCTTGCGTCCGTCAGATATTCGCGTATGAACGCTATCCTCGGATTACCCGAGATCTCTTCGGGCGTGACGCTGTGTATGACCGTAACACTGTTTTTCGCACGGGTAACGGCTACGTTGAAAATGTTTTTCCCCGTCGCGTCGCGGTTCAATTCGCCGAACGACGTTTTTATCTTGCCGTCTTTGTCTCTGCCGTATGTAAGCGACAGAATAAGATTGTCCGTTTCTTGACCTTGCACATTCTCGATAGTTCGGAAAAACACCAGTTTATCGGGAACGTCGTCGAAATTTGCATATGCCCTATCGATCTTTTTATAAAGCGCCGTATTTTTCCGAACAAGCTCCGTCACGTATTTCAACTGCGCCTCGCCGAAAGTCACCACGCCTACGGAACTCGACAGCGTTCCCGTCTTTTCATCGAAGTATTTGCAAAAATGTCCGTCCAACGCTTTAACGACAGCTTCCGCTTCCGCACTGTTGACGCCGTCTTCGCAATAACCGTTTTCGGTATGGATATCTCTGAAACCGAGTTCGTCCGTCGCGGGATCGGTCGCAGGAAATGTGCGCATATACGGATAAAACTCACGCTGCGAAAACGCGATAAGCGTTTCGGTCTTACTGCGGTAATGACAGGCAAGCTCGCATGTTTCGAAAGCGGTATTGCCGAGCGCAAGACTGAGCGCCGATATATCCGGATCGGGCGTAAGTATGCTGTCCGGATCTGCTATGCGCTTTCGATTTTTCACCTTGAAATGTGTTATCGGCGGCATTTGAAACTCGTCGCCGACAAGTACGCACTGCTTTGTACGGAACAATATAGGCAGAAGATCGACAGGCTCTATCTGGCTTGTTTCGTCCACAATGGCGGTGTCGAAATCTTCGTAAGCTTCGCCGCGGAACAGGACGCTCGCCGTCGACGGAGAAAGAATGATACAGCGTTTCAGCTTTAATATCGCCTTTGCGTATAATCTGAACATGACGCGCAGCGACATCGGTATTCCTCGGTCCGCCGATAAAAAATCGAAATCGGGGTCGTCGGGATCTATGCGCGCCATACAAAGGTTTTCCGTCTTCAGCACATTGCATTCGCACAGCTTCCTTTCGGCTTCCGTAAACCTCGATGCCGCAAGCTCCGCGTTTTTGCCCAATCCGTTGCGTTTAATTCCCAGCTCTTTAAGCTTATGCTCTATAGCCGCCGCGATAAAAGAACGTTCGAAAATCTCAGGTATATCGTCCGCCGCCGCGACTGTTTCTCCGCGCTCTATCGGCGCTAAAAACGCATCCAACGGCAATACGTTGTCCTTGCCGTATTTGATCTTCGCATACATCAGCGCCGCATTGAGCACTGCGCGGTCGCCCGACTGCGCAATAAAAGCTTCCGCTCTTCCTACAGTAATATCCCACGGCGTCTCGGTAAAGCCGTTCCCGAAAAACGCAGCGCCGAACCCGTACAGTCCGTCGACCGCCTCTTCTGCGGATCGCGCGGCACTTTCCGCGGTTTTTCTCAGTCCGCATATAAATTCCGCCGCGTCCGCAGCACAGCCGCCGAACGCTTGCGAGCGAACAATACGCGATACCGCCGAAAAAGCTTCCGCTCTTTCATATTGTTCTTTTGCGCTTGCACCTGTATCTATACCGCACTTTTCGCACAGTTCCGTAAAAATTTTTAAAAACGCGGATAACGCGACACGGTCTTTTACAGCCGACGCAATATCGCCGAAAGATATGCCGTTCTTTATTCCAGACGTTACAATCTTTTCCGTTATTTCGACAGCTTTTTTGCACAGCTCGGCAAAGCCGACGCCGTCGCCGTGCGAATTTTCCGCCGCGAACGTAACCGCTTTTATTTCGCCGTCCGACAAACCGTTTCTGCCGGTCATGTGCGATACGACGCCGGTCAACGCATTAATGTCTCCGTCGCACTCGGAGATCCGACGGTATGCTTCTGCCGCCTGCGCCAGCTCTTTCAGTGTTATATCCGTACGCGAACAAAACTTCCTCAGCTTTTTGACCGCCGATCTCGCTTTTATATCGAAAAATCCGGGCGCGGTCTTTTTGCCGTCCGTATATTTCTTTAAAGCTTTCGCCGCTTTTTCCATATCCCGACATTCGCCGAGCTCTATCCTGTCGAACGCATACAAAACCGTCGGAACAAGTTTTTTGCGTTCTTCGGTCAGGTCGGTCAGTTTGCAGACCGCTTTATAAAACTCTTCCGCATTTTCGTAAGACCCGGCGTTTACGTCGCCGAATATACTTGCGTTTTCCGCAACACACTTTATATCGGCGTACTCAAAACAAGCTATACTTTCGAATGCCCGCCAATCGACAGAAACCGCCGCTTCCGCGTCGATCTCGATGTCGGGTATTTCCGCGTCCGTACGCAAAGCTTTACAGCGATCAAACGCCTCCGCAAGTTTTGCGCCGTCGTCCCCATGCAGTACGGCTACCGCTTTATTTATATCTCCGTCGGACAGAACCGCAGCAACAGCGGCATCCGATATATTGCGCAACGTTACGTTAATTGCGCGATCCGAACACACACCGCGTACTGCGCCGCACACATTTTTAAGCTTATCCGAAATATCCGATAATGCCGCAAACGCGCGTTCCGCATCCGTTTTTTCCGAAATACCAAACCACGGACAATCCGTAATGCTTCCGCCGCCAATGATTTTTTTATAATACTCCGCCGCTTTTTCCACGTTAAACAACAGTTTGCCGTAATCCTCGTCGGAGACCGAAACTATATCGCCGCTGTCCGCAAAACGTATAACGGGAAGACTGTTTTTACAATAAGCATCAAGCGCATCGTAATACGATCCGAACGCGACACCTCCGCCGAACATTTGCTCGGCATGATCCGCAAGAAACAGCGCCGCTTCAGTACGTGCCCGTTCCGCTGCCGCGTATTCGGCATCGTTTTTGGGATCGTACACATACTTCCGTCTTTCATTAATCAGTTTTTTAAAGTCGGCACGCACCGCAGCCGGATCTACCGCAGCCGCTTTCTGCTCGGTCTCGTAATCCATGAGCATTACGAATTTACGTATCCTTTCGGGGATCTTCGCGTAGACTTCGGATAGCGCCGCTATTTTTTCGGAGACGACCAAAATCTTTTTGCCTTGCGCCGTCAGCGCCGATACTATATTTGCTATCGTAAGAGTTTTACCGGTACCGGGCGGACCCTTGACGATTAGCGAGCTGCCGCCGGCGATCTTTCTTATGATGTTTTCCTGTACGCTGTCCGAAGGCAAGACGAGCTTAAGATCGCCCGTAAAATATTTACCTCGTTCCGCAATGCCTCCCGTTCCGAACACACGCGCGACAAGCGGACTGCCGTATATCTTGCGCATATTCCTGCGCACATCGTAATACATGCAAATATCGCCGTGACTGAAACGGGCGATTGTAAGCATGTTTTTATCCAACTCCGCGGCACCGCAAGTATCGTGCGGATCGAGCGAACGTACGTATTCTTCCGCAAGCCGCATATACGTTTCCCCGTCGCCGAGCAGATCGAGATCTATTGGATCGTCGAAATCCGCGCCCGGACCGTTGGGGTGCGGAAACCCGGCCGCAACGCTTTCCGAAAAGTCGGTACGGAGTTTATGTATAAGACAGGGATTGAAAAATGCGTCGTCGTCCACAAACTCTATTTCGACCGGACCGGTTCCGGAACCGCGTATCAACCTTATCGGAAAGACCAGCAACGGCGAATTTACCGTCTTTATCCCGTCGCCTGCGGCGGTCTGCCATTTAAGTATGCCGACGCCCAAAAACAGCGGATTATTGCCTTTAAGATCTATTGCTCCGTAAACTTCCGAAATAAATTTGTCCAGCGCTTTCGGATCGGTATTGCCTGCGAGATCGCTCCACGTCCATTTTTCTATAGCCGGGCTGTTCATTGTAGACCTGACGAGCGCGCTTTTATCCAGTATCGTCTTATTTGACGGTTTGCCTCGCCGTGCTCTTATAACGTTAAGCGCGGTCTTACAGTTTTCTCCGTATTGCGCGCACAGCAAAAAAGCCTTGCCGACTTCGCCGTTACAGCCTATATCGCCGACGTTTATCAAACGGTTGCCGCACACATCGTCCGTGTGCAGCAATTCTTTTATAAATCCGTCCAAATGCCCGTTCATACTTCATATCACTCCAGATCGATCCTGTTCCAATACGCGTCCGCGCCGCGGCGGCAGTCTACTTCGAACGCGCGCGCATCCGCTTCGTACATATGTACTTTGTAAACGCTCGATCTCGTATTGTGGTCGTACCGCGTCTTCATGGTATTTATCCACTCGCACACTCTGCCGTACGTTATCCCCATGTTGTAGTAGTACCACTCCGAATAGTTTCCGCCTGTCAGTTTCGACTGTAACGCGTGGAAGCTTTCGTGAACTATCGCGTCGCGTATCCAGGTAATTTCCGTACAACAGTCGTATTTATAAAGTATACGCTTGCCGCCGTCGCAGCACTGAGCGCCTGCCGTCATGTTCCGCAGTTCGTCCAAAACTTCCACCTGCGGCTCTACACCTATGCGCAGCGCCTTAAAAACAAGTTTTGTCGCAAGCTCGACGCGCCGTGTCAATTCCTCACGCGGCAGCCTGCGCCATTCCGTATAATCTCCCGTACCGACCGTACAGTACCGCACAAGCATACCGCATACCGAAAATACGTCCGCGCCGCTTTCCGCTATACGCCGTACGTTGATCCAATCTACGCCGTGAACTCCGTCGTAATCGAATTCGCCCACGCTACCGTCGTCGATCATGCCGGACGAAAAATCGCCCCAACCGGGATCGATAAACATCATAGGCGATCTTAAACCGGCTATATAGTGTTTTGCCGCGGCGGATTTTGAATCCGATATCCTTTTCCCGTGCGTCTGCCAATCCGAAAAATGCCGCGGTTCCGCTATCTCGTTGAGACCGGCAAAACCGAGAAACGGCATTTCGGCGAGCGCCGCACGCTGCGACACATCCGTGATCCGCCCCAGCTCCGTCAGTTCGCCGACGACTTCGGCAAACACCGGCATAGTGATATACGTCACGCTTACGTCAAGCGCGGACAGTCCGTCCGCAGCGCCTGCGACACATACAGCCTCGGCGTACAGTTCTCCGCCGCCGGTATCCAGCAAAAATATGCTGTTCCCCGATCTTCCCTCATTTAACGCGGCGATAAGAAAAGAATTTTTAAGTTCTTCGTTTAAGCCATCGATCCCTATAAACAGCGCCGCGGCTCTTTTATGCGACGCAAGCGCAAACGCATTTTCTATATCCGCCGCCTTACATAATCCGCTCGCATCGAACTCGTATACCGTAGGTTGACAGTGCGCCGCGTACAGCCGCGCTTCGTCGGCAAAAGGAGTGCACAAAACAAGCGCATTCGCTTTGCCGCCCTCGTCGTAATCGGGCAGAGGATAATACTTTCCCTTGCTGCCGTCCAATACGGTAAACGGAATGACTCGTTCCAAAGCCGCGGCATAGGCGTTTATCGCTTTTTCCAGGCGCTTTTCCAGTTCTGCGCAAACCGCGGCGCGAACATCCGTAAATCTCACTTTTTCACCGAACGGAGATACCGCCGACCCGTCGTTTTTCATGTCGTTTTCGGCTGTTGTCAATACGTCGATATATTCTTTTGCGGTATCGACGGACAGAGCACACATCTCCGCCGATGGCGCAGATCCGTCCGCACCCGAAAAAATCTCGGCTAAATGCCGAGCGAGCGCGGCGCTTTTTTCCATTACCGAAAGACTGTTCGTATACCCTTTCCGACGCGCCGACGGAATATTTTTCTCCGTAAACGCACAAATCTTTTCCGCTTCGGCACTGTCGAACGATATCAGATATCCGGTCAGCAGCGTCTTGCATGTAAGACGCATACGCAAAGCCTCGCCGTTTGCGCGGTTGGTGTCGTTTAATCCGCGCTCGGACAAAAGCCCGTCCAAAGTAGCCAGCTTGTCCGAAAGCTCCGTATACGACAGCGACATACAGTACGCCGTGTTTATTTCAGTCAGATCCGCCTTATAATTTATCATCTGTCGTCGTCGCCGAGCGGGATTATTTTACGCAACTCCGGATCGAGTTCTTCCGTCCGCTCGTTTTGCTTTTCCGATCCGCCGCTTTCAAGCGCGGCAAGGAGTTCGGGATCGAGTTCGTCGTCGTATTTTGTCCGCGCCGCCCTTGCCTTATCGATAAGGCTCTGTCTGTCCGGGGTTTCGATATTGAGCACACGTTTTAAAACTTTTCCGTTATCGCGCATTTGCTGCA
Organism: uncultured Christensenella sp.; assembly: GCA_910585055.1. Taxonomy (GTDB): domain Bacteria; phylum Bacillota; class Clostridia; order Christensenellales; family Pumilibacteraceae; genus Anaerocaecibacter. The sequence continues at coordinate 21,965 of CAJUBY010000016.1, forward strand.
ACGTTTTACGGCGGTTTTCTAGTTTCTCGTTAAGCGACGCGTAAATGCCGTGTATGCTTGAAATGGAATTCGTCTTGGACGACTCGGTCGTTCTGCCGCCCAAAAGATCGATAAGCGCATTGAAATCTATGTACTCTACGGTCTCCGCCAAAAAACCGAGATCGTTCCTATTGCTTACGAGTATGCCGGTTATTTTTTCAAGCTCGTTGTAAATTTCCTGCCTGTCGGCAAGCTCGAGCGCGACGAAATCGGGCATACCTCCGTCGTCGAGTCCGCCGATCTTCAAGTAAACGTCGTCCATTTTTTGTTTTATATCTTTTATCTTTCTGTTGCCCGTTTTAAGATCCGCACCGTTACGAACATCGTCTATCACTTTTGCTTTTTCGGCTTCGAGCGATTCGAGTTCGGCGTTCAGTTTGTCGCGTTTTTCACGCGCGGCGTTTTCGCGTTCTTCTATACGCGCTTTTTCCAGTTCGATATCGGCCTTTTCGCTCTCCATCCTGCGCATAAACGTATCCAAAGATTCGATCGCCGCTTTGCTCTTGATCAAATTGGATAGCTCGTCGCTGTCGTCGAACGTTATATTTTCCTTGGCGCGTTCACGCCTGGAAACTTCTTCGGAAAGCTTGCCCCATGCCTCTATTTCGAGCTTGGCGTCGTTAAGATAATTTACCGACGACCCCGTGCAGACCAAACGCACGCAGTCTTCGCGCCAGAGTTGCATAAGTTTTATTACGCTTTCCGCCTTTTCCTGTGCGGATCTGCTGCTTGTATCCAACACCGAATCCAAGCTTTGCGACGCTTCATCGAGTACCGTTCTGCTTTCGCGCAACAACGCGAACTGGTTTTCGTCTATATTGGAAAAGCCCTTGCCGCCTTCGCGCAATTCAATAATAACGTCCGCCGCGCGTTTGCACGACTCTATGCATTCCGCTACCGGCAGCGCGGCATTTACGCAGGACTTGCGTCCCGAAAGTTCTTTTTTAAGTAAAGCTTCGGCTTTGACCGTATATTTGGTAAGTTTGCCTATCTGTTCGTTCCCAAGCTCCGACAGCGCAACGACTATATCCGACAGTCCGTCGAGCGCGTTTTTTACACCGCCGTCGAACCCGTTGTTGATGCCGTGACGGCACATATCCCACATACCGCCGACTATGCGTTCCGCAAGCGCCGCAGGACCTTCGAACATGGAATGCGCGGTTAGATACGAATCCGTGAATTTTTTATTTAACGGCAGACCGTTTTTCGCGGCTATATCGCATACTGTTTTGACTTTTTCCGTCATTGTCATGATCTATCTCCTGTTTTGGGAACATTGTTGATTACGCTGTTTATAAGATCGTCGGTAGCGTGCTCGTAACTCTCGAACCGCGACTTATACATAAGAACGTCGTCTTCGCCGAATATATAGTCCGAAATACAAACACTTCTGCCCATTTCTTCTATAAGACGCTTGACCCTCGCGTACTCGCCGAACACGTCGCTTTTGCGCAGTACTTTGCCTATCTTTGCGCAAGCGCGTTTGGAAATCCCATGATCGCCGTTTTCGTTGAAAAAGTACAGGTAATACGCCCTGTCGCCGTCTACCGCATTGCAGTTATCCGCCGTCTTTATAGTTTTAAAACTTCCGTCGTTCACGTCGAACAGCACGACGGTTATCTTTTTGGCAAAGCGCACTATTTTAGCCGCGCCCTTGCTTCCGCCGTCGGTGACCGCGCGCAACGTTCCGAATTCGCCTTCGCTTAACCGCATGATCCCGAATAGCGGCGACCTGTCGGACGAAAAGCACGATTGCAGTACGCCCATTACGTGCGATATCCTGTCCACACCGAGCGCGTCGTCCATATCGTCGTCCGTAACGGACAAACCCTTCGCCAGTATTTTCTGCTTCTCGTCACGATAGCCGAGATCGCCCGAGCCGGTGTGCGATTCGGGCATACGTTTTATAATGTCCAAATATCTGTTTGCCGCGATATCGCGTAGCTTCCTGCAATTGTCGGCATAGTCTGGATCGTCCGATTTGTATTCAACCGCCGGCGAACTGCTCCACACCGCCCTGTAATATTCGTAAGCTAGGCGTATGCTCTCCGTCGCGTCCGCGGTCAGATAACCGTATTCGTAGTAATAACCCATTCTGACAAGCGCTTTCGGATTGCCCTGACGAGCCGCGATACGGCAATATTCCACAGCCGATTCGAGCAGAGTATCGTACTGCGTGTGGCCGAACTTTTCTCCCAAGTGCTTGAGTGCGCGCAGGTAACACAGTTCGGACAGTTTAAAAGTTTCGTCGTTTTCCGCTGTGACCGTTACGTCAACCGACTTGACGTTAAGCACCTTTTTACATAGCGGACACGCCCAATCTCCGTTGTACAGTTCGAGCGGTCTTGCTATTTGCTTATTACAATTCCGGCATATCATAATTTTCGATCTCCGCTTTCGACTACAGTCAGAGTACCTTTTTCCACCGTGACCGCATAGTTACGCAAAACTTCGGCATCCTCACACTCCGCGCCGACCGAATATGTGCCGACCGGGATATTGCCGCCGACGTCTGCGATGCCGTCGATCTCCGGCGTAAACTCGACGGTGTCCGTCCCCTCGATGCCCGTTACGGATATTTTTATTTCCGGCGTTTCTCCGTATCCTACCGTAAGAGACGATACTTTTACAGTCAACGATTTTTTGGCTATGGTATAACGATGTTCGGCGCCGCCCGTTATCTTATAGTTTTTATCGGAAACCGACGCTTTTGCCGTATATTCGCCCGCATTCACGCCCGCGCCCGTTACTGTCACTTCTATGTTGTTGCCGAATATACCGCGCGCAGCCGCCGTCGGAGCCTGCGATCTTCCGTTATAAACAAGCTTATCGTTGCTCCAAATAACGGACACGCCACGTTGTTCGATAACAAAGTCTACTGTACCGTTTTGAGCTACGGTATAATTTTTATCCGATAAGAATGCTGTCGCCGTATATGTTCCGGCGTTCGTGCCGCTGCCCGATACAATAACTCCTATACTAACGCCGCCGATACCGGTCGCCGACGCCGTCGGCGACCGGTCTTGCCCGTCGTAAACGAACGATATGTTATTCCAAACTATCCCGATGCCGTACGGCTTGATCGAAAAATTTATCTCGGCATTTTCGGTGATCACGTAGTTGCCGTCCGACGACTCTGCGACCGCGGTATAGTCATCGCCGCAATCGGTCTGTGCGCCGCTCACGGAGACGGGTATACGGCTGTCGTGTATTCCTACAGCCGTCGCAACGGGGACCTGCGGTCCGCCGTTATACGTCAGCACAGCAGAACTCCATGTTGCACTCACGGCGAGCGGCGCTATAGTATACTCTTTGGCTCTCGTCGCAGTACTCACTCTATAATTGTTGTCGTTTATATACGCAAGCGCCGTGTACGTCCCGGCATTCGCTCCCGTACCCTCCAAAATCACTTGAAGACGGCTGCCGTTAACACCTTCTGCGTCTGCCGTCGGGTTTTGCACGGAGCCGTTATACACAAACGATGTATTTGTTCCCCAATTGATGTCTACGACGCACGGCAAGATCGTTAACTTGTATGACGAATTCCCGGGCGCAATATCGTATCCGTATCGGTCCGCACCGGTAAGATAAACGTTAGTATTGTATGTACCGGCATTTACATACGAAAAGCTGTTTTGATTAACTCCCACTTCGTCGCCGTCCAAAATATTGCCGAGCGAAACGGTAACATTATGGCGGTTTCCGTCGTACGTCGGTTCCGTTTCGCTGTTCCATATAACTTCCGCTATACGGTTTTTGACCGAAACATCAACGGACATAATACCGCTCGACACAAGCGACGTTATTTCCGGAGCGGACACTTGGACCGCTACGGTATATTTTCCGCCGCCGTCATACGGCATACGCCTATAACCGAATACGTTTAAAGACGACATATCCTGCAGTATTTTCGAATCGTCCTTTATCCACGTATATTTAAACTTTGCTCCGTTTAACGCGTGCGACGCCGCAGCCGTAAAATAATACGGATCGCCGTAAGTTACTTCCGCAGTCTCCGCCGCGTGTCCGTCTGTATCGATACCCTTCTCCGCGTTTCCGTTAAGCGCGGACACGTAGCCGGTATCGTATAATTGGTCTGCAAGCCACGATTCATACATCTGTTTAAATGTATCTTCGTATTCCGTCAGAT
>CAJUBY010000016.1:26180-38733 GCA_910585055.1 uncultured Christensenella sp.
GCGTTCAATTTCCAATACGGATAAGCGATCTTAGCGTGTGACGAATCGTCGATTAATTCGGACAGTTTTTGAGAAAGCGATGTAAACAGCGGAGCAGTCGAATCATTGCCGAACCTCCAAAGCAGCGAAAAACCTTCGCGTTCGAACGGACGGGCTATATCGTCCGCGTTTTCCGCCGTTGTAAGTCTGTAATCGAGACGTACGTTTCCGATCCGAGAATATTCGAAATGATCTTCTGTTTTGAATCTTGTATCGTTGCTTTCACCCGGTCGTATCTTGAATATCCTGTCAAACGATACGTTTATTCCGTAAATACTACTGCCGACGGTCTTTTCGTCCAAAGGTCCGTCGGACGCCAACGGTCTCATGATATAACCGTTATTGCCGTAACACCATTGCAGATCGGAGTCGGACTTCGAATTTGTGTGTAGCATGTATTCGCAATTTTCGTCGTTTATTCGATCGTAAAACCGTTCGGTTTCGAAAACATCGCCATTTTTACCGTACCAAGTGGGAATCGCCGTCTTTGCCGTATCATACGCCGCAGAATCGTATGCGAACGTAATGCAAACTTCACCGTCAGACAACCCCGTGGGAATGATTCCGTTAGCGACGTTAAAACATGCTTCGGACGAATATAGTCCTATCGAATACAGCGTTCTTTTTATGTCGTCGACAGCGTTTTTATCGGCATACACGGAAACTTTTCCGGCTTTGGAAAAATACTGTATATCCGCAAAAGCTATATCGCCGTCGCACTCCAACCTTACGCTTTTTACACCCGGCGCACAAAAAATCTTAGCTGAAACGGTATCCACCTTTTTTCCGTTGAATTCGCGCGGAACGATTATTTCGCTACCGCTTCCGGCAAGCACGTCTGCCGCTTTATACGTGTTTCCGTCATCGTTTATTTCGTAGACGATAGGCCGTACGCCTGCGCCCTGCCAAAAATACCCTTTTGTCAACAACGAAACTCCGTACGCCGTAAAAGTCGCGGCAAAACATATGACTGCAGCCGCAACGACGGCGGTCTGTACCGCTTTATTTCGTTTGAACCGGCGCGACGCATAAAAATACGCTATTACGGCAGCTATATAACCGACCGCGTGGAATGCGGGGCTCAACCATACGGCTACAGGCAGAAATACGGTACCCGATGCGGCAAACGTTATCAGCACGCCAAGCAACATAAATCCCGCAGAAAAAATCACGAAAGCGATCATCAGCGATCTTGCGTACTTAAACCGTTGGTTAGAAAAAATTATTCCTGCGATATACAGCGCGTCGAATACCGCAAGCGCCAAAGGGATCGCCCAGTAATCATCGGGAGCTCCGGTCACCCATAAATAAATGCACACGGAAAGATCTCCGGCGAGCATTAAGGCAATGCCGGATGACAGCCACAGTTTATATTTGGGAGATAGCATCTCCGCTACCGGTGAATGGGAATCGTTTTGCATATCCTCTCCTCTCCGTAGTTACACCTTTCTCGGCGGTTCGATTAAACCGTGATCGTGCGCGTTCAGCTTATCGAAAACATATCTGTCGTTACCCAATTCGAAAATAATTATATTGCTGTCTTCCCTGCAGCACTTTTTGGAAAACACGTGTTTGATCCGGATCGACGGGCTCAACATCTTACCGTATTTTTTGTAAAGCCTTCTGCCTTGTTCGGTAAACTCCGTATTAGAACACAGATCGCACAAACGCGCGTTTGCCGTCGGCGTAAAACGCCTACCGCAGCACGGGCATACGCGTGTCTCCTTATCCGTAAGTTTAAACCGCTGTTCGTCTATGGATAGCGAACGCGTAAATCGGCTTTCCGCGGCAACGCCTTCGAATATGTCGCGGTAAATAACTTCCGGATACGGACAGCGTTTGCACTTGCGCAATGTTTTGCCGTCTGCCGTTTTATATTCTACCGACTGCGAGGCGCACACGGTCTGTACGCAATCCCTGTTGCGCGGATTATCCGGACAAGCAACATTGAGTATATGTTCGGACAGCAAAGCGTTTTTGCGTATATACAGAAGATCGTCATCGGAAAGTCCCAATCCGGGTTTTTCGAAATCCAACACGTACCGTCCGTGCCGTTGCGGATCCCCGAATAACACGACGTTGCCGTCTATAAGCTGTACGCCGTGTTTATCGCAGCACATACAATACAAACTTATATTATTATTTAAGCCCACGACAAGTTTCATCGCTTTCTTGCCGCCGCGCATTGCCGAATACGCAAAATTCTGCCATTCGACGTGCGAAATACCCAGGACGGCGACATGAGTGCATTCGAGTTCCTTTTCGTCGCTCGTTGCGATGAGCTTAAGCATTTTTTCTATCTTTGATCGGTAATCTCGGTTGAACAATATGTAATCGGCGCTGTCGTCGCGTTCGAACAGTTTTTCTATCTCGCCGAGCACGCCGTTTACCAATTTGCCGTCCGCAAGTTCGTTTGACGCGCGCTCGCCTTTTACGTCTGGCGGTACCGCGGTCGTTATATAGTCGTCTATATCGCAAGCCGCCGCCTGTCTTACCGGAATAAATTTACCGTCTCTGCCGATACGGAAATACACTTTGCCCAGCAGCGGCTCCGACTCCGCTCCGCCGTTGATCTCAAGCCGCATCGACACGGCGTAATAGTTTTCCGGCTCGACCGAATATCTTTCGGAAAGGACAAAGGCACTGCCGAATACGCGTTTTAAAAATTCCGTATTTACACGTTTTACAGCGCCTGCCGGAGAACCGCCGACAGCCGTCAGTCTGTCCTCGACGCTCTGACGGAATTCTATGATCGAATAATATTTGTGATAGTCCGACGCCGCGTCGCCTATAAGCTGCTCGAAATCGGAACTGCTGCTGTCGAACTTTTCGCCGCGCAGCCCGGCAAACCAACTGGCGCCGTTTTTGCCGAAACACAGTTCGGTACCGGCACCGCCGTCCGAACCGTTGACTCCATGTTCGGAATCGCAGTATTCGAAAGTATCCGTATTGGTAACGATCTCGCTGTCCGTCACGCGTTTTATGTTTACTTTGTCGGACAGGAAACCGCCCGAATAAAGATCTCGAATGCTTTCGAACTCTTTTTTATATTCGCAACCGACTGTTATTCTTGCCATAATTATTCCCCTTGCGCCTCGTCGCGCTCGAGTATGCGCCTGACATCGGAAACGATCTCCGCCTGCTCGCCGAGATTTCGGCAGAACCCTTCTCCGCCGTCGTGATCAAATTTCCACAGTTCCGATACGAACGTTGCAAAAGTACGCGCCACGACCGGACGAAGCTTTCCGTGCGCTCTGCGCGACGAACAGCCGGGCATGGGACAGTCCGCTTCCCATTTATCGTTGAATACAAGCGCATGCGGCTTTGGGCTGCAGCCGGCATAATCGCATGTCGAACATCTGCCGCCTTCGTTAGGCTCGCCGATTATCTGTTCTTTTGCGGACCCGGATATCTTACACTTTTCCCAGCAGTCGCGGTTGCCGCACATCGCGCATATGCGCATAAGTTCGCCGTCCGATACGTTGCTTTTGGCTTTATACTGCTTAAGCGCCGGACACTTATCTTCCATATATCCGCCTTTGCCGAACCTTTTGCAGTGCGACAGCGCGCATATCTTCCGGCAGTATATAGATCGGTCGCCCTGTTCGCCCGAATTGCACATGCGTCCGCGCTCGCCGCCGTCGATATGCGAAAAGCACATATATCCCTCTGACACGGAACGCGTAAGCACGGTACCGCAGTTATCGCATTTAAAATCGTAAACGGTTATTTCGCACATATCGGTGCCGTTTCCGTCTCTGTCTATACACTGCGGTTCCGCAGTACACACAAGCGCACCGGGTATACCTCGTTTCTCGTCGTAAGCTTCTCTCGACATCAACGCCACTCTGCCGCAGGCGTTGCAGCGAAGCGCCACCATTTGATCGGAATTACTGCCGGCAAGTATCGTCGCGTCGCCGCTGTTGCCCGATAGCAATCCGATCTCCGCAAAGTATGCGAGCGCAAATCCTTCGAGCTTGCTCATATCGGCAAGCGAATAGACGGTAACGTCGTTCTTCTGTCCCAGTCTGAAAATACGCCCTATACGCTGATCCATTGCGAGCGGATCGTACGTCACCTGATAATTTATTATTATATTCGATTCCTGCAGATTGGCGCCCTCGGTAAATTTGGGATCCTTTACAAATAGTATGGCGTCGCTGCGTTTGGCGGAGTTGAATTCTCGCTCCACGGCGTGGACATCGGAACTTGCGTCCGCCGAGATAAGACGTTTTTTCAGTTGCGGATCCTTGCACATCGCATCGTACACTTCGTCGTAAATACGTTCCGTCCCACTTAAATTATAATCGAAAAATACAAGCACTCGTTTATCTTTATGCGACTTGAGTATACGTACCGCTTGATCGTACTTCGGACCGAGCGCGCCCGAACTTGTTTTTACCGGAATGAACCTGGTATTTTTAGCTACACGTTCGTTTGTATTCGCAAGCCTTGCCGCATAGTACGCCGTATATCCGGATTTTGTATGTATACGTTTTGTTTCGCTGTCGTGATCCGCCCAGCCGTTCATGATACTGTTTATAACATGCGCATACGCCTGTTCGAAAGATCTGTTGCGACGCACGTTTTCCACGTATTCGATAAGCGGCATACGCTCGGAACCGCTTACGACCGTCGCATACTCTCCTGCGTCGGGATCTCCGAATTCGACGGTTATCCTGTCGTCGTTAAGACCTACGATCTTAAGCCGGTCGGGCACGTCAGACATGGGATAAAAGAAATAATTAAGTACGGTCTTCCTTTTGGAAAGACGGTTTGGCTGGCGTATCATTATCGAGCGCAATACTCCGTTATGATACGCGTCGGATACGCGTTTCAAAACGTCGTCCTTGATCTTACGGTTTTCGTCGGCATTGAGAAATCCGTCTATATATGCGGCTCTGTCGTATTCCGATTCTTCGTCGAACTCTTCCGTTTTGTCTACCGAATCGAGATAATCGTACAGTGCGTCTTCGTACCGTTGCATAACTACCGAGTATTTTACGCGCCGTACAAACTCCGTCATGTTAGAAGCGCCGTAACACACTGTATCCCTGTAATACTGCTGTTCTTCCAGATATTGCGGCGAACGCTCGCTGTCGTCCTTCTCGTCGAAGTCGGGCGGATTGCCGCCTTTGCACCGCACAAAGTACCACAACCGGAACATATTTTCGAGATTTCCCGAATGCGGCGTAGCGGTAAGCAACAAACAGTAAGTCGCGCCGGCGCGCTTTTTCGTCTGCATCATTTCGGACAGCATACGCATAGCCCCGGCGTACTTTCCGGCATCTTCGCTGAAGTGGTGCGCTTCGTCGACCACTACGACGTCCGCCAAAAAATTACGGCTGTACCGCCACTGCGCAAAAATATCCACATCCACTATCATCGGACGCATGGGGCGTACAAACTCGCCGCTTTTCTGCACGCCTACGTCGTTCAATACTTCCTGTAGCGACGGATATTCACCGTCGGTTTTGCGAACTTTGTACAATACGTCACTGCCCATGCCGAACTTGTTTTCAAGCACGTCCACCCAATTCCCGAAGACCTGGTCGGGCACTACGACAAGCAGGGATTTGAGTTTTCCGCGAACGGCAAGCTCGCTCAAAATAACGCCTGCCTCAAACGTCTTTCCGCTTCCCACCACGTCGGCAAGCAGACCGAATCCGCGAAGATCGCGCAGAAATTTTTCCGCGGCGCTTTTTTGATGATCCAGTATAACGCTACCGCCCATACCGTGGACATCTTTGTCATGAGTTATGCCGTAAGCCGTCTTTGCTTTGGGAGACGCCTTGTAATGCGTACGGTCGATCAAAAGCTCGTGAAAATCGTCATGGCTGTCAAGCGCTTCGACGCTTTTCTGAGCTTCCGCGACTTCGCGCGTATACTTCTTTTTATATTGCAGATTGCTACGCTGACCGTCTGTCGAAAACGCCTGATCCGTAAATTTAATTTTGTATTTATCGCTCATGCCATCTCCTTACGTCAGTTGGGTCTCCAGCCTGAACCGAAACTCTATATCCTTTTTTAAAACATGCTCGCGCATCCCTGCGGTTACGTTTATATTGCCGTTGCTGCGGCTTTCGAGATACCGTATTTCCGTACTTCCCGAACTGTTCCGCTTTTTGTCGTTGCTCGCAAAAGCTTCGGCATATCCGTCTTTGTCGATATTTACGCCTATCGTCAAATACACTTCGTCGCTGACGATGACGGGCACGCCTTTATAATAATACTTTGCCGTACTTCCGCCTTGCGAACCGATTCCGCCGTTGAGTATCCGCAGCCCCACATTCTCACGTAATTTAGCCAACAGCGTTTTATTGTCGGTATCGACTACCAAAAGATTTTCGTTGCCCGATTTAAAATAAGTGACCATAGGAGCTTTTCGCATATGCGCGATGTCTTCGCTCGAATAATAGGTGCTCATTATCTGCAAAGGCGCAGACTCTTCCGAATCTATACCCGTCGTTATCCCCGGCTCGCTGTCCTTAGGCGAACAATAAGTCGCGCCGTTCTGCGGAATACGCGTTCCCTTATCTACAAGCACTTTGAAAAACGGGACCGATCTGTGCGAACCCGTCACTCTGAACAGACGCACGCCGTAAGTCAACGCCAAAACCGTATCTATACGCATGTTGTACAGCGACGCGACCGCGCAGCCCAAAGCCGGAGAATACAGCGCGTCCTCGTGATCCATAATATTAAATCCGTCGTTTTCTCCGCCGCATTCTTTCCCGTCCCTTTCGAAAGTGTAAACTTCGGTGCCGAGCGGCTTTAAACAGGCGCGTATATAATCGACAAGTCCGTATGTTTCTATAGGTCCGCCGGTAATGAAAATCTTATTGACATCCGAGTTTACTGGACGCGCAAGCTCTTCTTTTATGTAATCGACGAACCGACGCGCAATACCGCAATCGTCTGTTATACCTATGCACTTTACAAACTCTTCGCGCGTTATCGTGCGCTGGATCAAAAGATCTCGCGCCGAAGAAACAGGCACGCCGCAGCGAAACGCTTTACTCTCGTAGATAGGCATGCCCAACACTATTTTTGCGGATTTTATATCCTTTAAAAACAAATACTGCTTTGAATTGAGCGCCGTTTCCGCTATGTGCCCGATTTGTCCGCGCGACGGGCGTCCCATTGTTTCGCGCCCCGACATACATACGTCTATATGGCTTGCAACGGCGTAGTCGATATCTTTTCCGCCGATGTCCGCAGGCGGATTGTGTCCGTCCGCGCCGTCCACCGATACTCCGGCGCGCGAAAATCCGACCTTAACGACCGATGTGCGCTCCTCGCCGAAATTGAATATCAAAGATCTGTCCGTACCTTTGATCCTGTCGGAATACTTGGCGTACGCGCACAGCGCCTTTGCCATGCTCATAAACGCCGCGACATGCGTCCCGAACGCTTTTTCGGCAAGCCGCCTCAGTTCCGTCATGTATTCGCTGTCCGAAAAAGGCGGATACACTACACTCGGCACTATTTCGAATCGAACGGATCCGAACAGGATATTTAGCCTTTTTACGACAACGCCGTAAGCGTATTCGAAAAACCGTTCGCAAACCTTGCACGGCGTACTGCGTTCCGCCGTAAAAGTTCTGTCCGTTCTTACCGCGGCATCCATATCGTCCGTGAGCGCCGCGCGGCGCGGGAAATAAAATTTTGGAAAATGCGATTTTTTAAAATAATAATTCCGATTGCTTTTCTGAACCGCCGCGCTGTCGGTGTTTTGGAGCAACCTTAACAAATCGCAGATTTTTACAACGGTGATAAACGGCTTGTCGCCGACCGAATCCACGTCATCGCCGAAAAGCCATTCGGATCTTTCCGTATCGTAATACGCCACCGCCGGTATAGCGGTCATGCCCTGCGGATCGCCGACGATCTTACCTACGAAATCTTCGCCGTTCCTGTACGCATACGCTATTTTTATTGTGTCGCTACCGAGGTCGAGAGCGACGTGTACAGTCTGTTCTGCCATCGCGTCTTTGTTTTCTTCCTATCATTTATGTCGAAATTATGCATAATATGATATTAAAATTATACCACCGAACGCCGCTTATGTCAACCCGCAACAGCATTAACGTAGATTAGATTTGCATTAAAATCGCACGTCGTATTTCTAATCCGTTTATAAGAAATAACGTCGGGGTCCGCGATCCCGATCGATTTCGACATGCATTGCGGTATGCTCCCGAAACTTCTATCGCCATATCCGCACCGATCGAGCCGATATTTGATCGCATTATAAAACGGCGAAAACACACGCTTCCGCCGTTTTACGCGTCATATTCTTATTTCCGATCACGCTTCTTTTATGAACAGCACGCTGCTGCCGCGCTTTTCCGAAATCGTAAAATCGTAACCGTCGTCCGTGAGCGCCGCGCCCGAAACTCGCGCGACGATAACGTTGCCTTTGTGATCGGTGAATTTATAATCGCAATCGCGCTTTAATCCTTTGAGCTTGATATTTTTTGTGCTCTGTTCGCAATTGTCCTGACGAAACAGCTGTATAACTCCCTCGTTCTTATCGCCGTCGAAAAACTCCCAGCCCGTCCAATCCCCGACGTCGCCTTGCGAATGCCACTTTGTAAGCGGATAGTAATCGTTCAAAAGATATTTGCCGAACTCGCGGTATTCTTCCGTATACTCGTTCAGTTTATCGTAAAGACCGTTGACCGTATTGAACAAAAATACCGATTTGTATACGCCGCCGTAACCAGCGCGACTGTTGTACTGCTCCACGCCTTGCATATCTTTGGCTCTGTCGTACGCGGCGGAACCGAAATACGGTATCCATTTAAACATGCTGTGATTCATGGAAATGCTCGTGTTGGCGGTATTGAACTCTTCGGCGTCGGTACGGTGCATGGCGACCGCTCTGCGCATGGTTTCGAGATCGTTCCTGTTGCCGCCCGACGCGCAACTGTCTATTATCATGTTCGGATAGCGTTCGAGCAACATATCCCACAGTTTCAAGTGTCCCTGAACGTGAAGATTTTCGGTAATTCCGTTGCGCATAGCCCCTTGCAGAGCGTCGCCTATCAACCAATTGTCGATGGGATCCATATTAAAATCTTCTCGGTAATAATCTATGCCGTTCGCGTCGATGACCGAGCAAATTTTCTTGAACATGTAATCGAGCGCTTCGGAAACGCCGAAGTTTACGAGTATTTGATCGCGCTGTTGGCGGAACAGCAACCACTCGGGATCTATGCCCAATCCGTTTTTAAGCGTTGATACATCGTCATCGCCTATACGTTCCGGTTCGAACCAAAGCATGGCTTTGCCGCCGTGACTATGAACGAGATCGCATATATCCGGCAAATTGCTCCACTGCGATCTATCGACCGTCCAACTTCCCGTTTTGTACCAATTACAAACTATATCGCCATTTGGCTTCATGTAGGTCAGACTGTCGCCGCGAACGGATCCGAACCATGTCGCATCGTGCCAATATATATCGGGGGCAAACCCGTGCTCGTACATATTTTCGAGCGTCCGCTCGGCGACGGCGCCGCATGTCTTTAAACTGCTGTCGTCTCTATCGAGCGGCAAGCATACAGCGACTTTCGGAGACAGCTTTTCGCCTCCTTCCTTGGGCATATTGCAATCGATAAACCACCTGCGCCAAGCGTTTGTGGCGACGTCTTCGTTCCGCTCGTAATATCTGACGAACGCTATAAGCGGCGTGCGCACCGTCTCGCCCGGTTTGAGATACGTACTCATGCCTATCGTGCCCGTAGCGGCAAAGTGCGTGACGTCGCCAACGGTCTTAAAATCGGTATGCCAAGTGCCCGGCCAGCCGACAGCAGCCATATAACCGCCGTCGTCGGTCTCTATGTCGAAGTAAGGAAAGCCGTACGCGGTCGATCTTCCGCTCGTCGCTTCGAACGATACGCCTTTTTTTAGATCTTCGGTGCTTTTTACGTACGGCGAATAAAGATATCCGTAATCGCCGTTGATGCCTTTTATCTCGGGATTTGCGCCTTTAAGATCGATGTCGGCGGCGAGCACGTTTTCGAGTACGGCGGTGTTTTCCTTGCCGCTCGCCGAAAAGTATACCGTCCACTCGTAAGCATCGTGATCCGGATAGAAAGCCGTTTCGAGCGTAACGGAAAGTTTGCCGTCGCGGTGAAGGAATGTAAAATCGGTCTCTTTTTTGCCGTCGTTTGTTTCCGTCGTCTTGCTCGAGAGTTTAAAGTCTTTGCCGAAACCCTTATGCGCGACGCCGTCGTAAACGAACGACACGGGGAAATCAGCCAAATTGCTTATATACGCGTTGTATTCTTCGCTTGCTTTACTCATCACGGTTTTCTCCGATATGCCGCGCGCGGCGTTGTTCTGTTCTTTGTACGCTGTCGTTCCGCAACCCGTAAGAACGAGCATGACGACAGCCGTTATCGTTGCGATAGTCTTTTTCATGCCTTCACCTCCGCGGCATTGTCTTTTAAGAAAGTCATATGCTTATACAACTCCGAGATATCTATTTCGCCTGTCGCGGTTTTCGCCCGTTCTATGAGCGATCGCATGGACAAATAAGAATTCCGGGTCGTGAAGCAGTTCTCGTCAATCGCGGCGCAAGTCGCGGCAAGTTCGTCAAGCTCCGATTTTGTGCGTTTTTCTTCGAGCGCGTCGAACAGTTCGGAGATATTTTTAACGTTGCGATCGATGTATGTCTGAGACGTTGGAGCTTCGATAAGCGCGTCCACCGCCGCTTTAAGCGAATTATATCCTTCCGCAAAGTATTTATCGCCGTCAAGCGAAACAAACTTTGTTCTTAAGCTGTCGAGCACGGCGGTATCTACGGCAAAATCGCCGGACACGACTGTGAAGTTATCGAACCTGTTCGCCGCGTAGAACGATCGAAGCCCCACTCTTCCGCCCGTATAATCGGGAATTTCGTAAGCAAAAGCAAGCGCGCCGTCGGCAAACGCATAAAGCGTACCCGACTTGATAACCGCTTGTATATGCACTTCGTTCCCGCCGTAAATCAATTCGACTTCTTTCAACATTCCGACGTATCTGTTGTCGAACTCATAAAGCTTCAGCCAATACTTGTCTGCTCCGGTCACCTTTTCTGCGTTCAGACACAATCCGATTATTTGATCGGTACCGTCGGAGGCGCCGCGTGCGTTAAGATATATACCGCCGTCGATCATGTAGTTAGCCGCAATCGGCGCGATATCGACGGACACCGCCATATCGCCCGAAAGATCGAATCTGTAAATCATCTTTTGCTCTTTGGCATAGGGCAACGTCACGAACTTGCCTTCCGAAATATACGGCATATTCCCGGTCACGGAGTAAAGATCGAATTCGTTCTTTTGTCTTTCGTCCGAAAAATCCAATGTCTTTTTGCCGCCGATAACGTCGTATTCGCCGTAGCCGGAACACTCCGTCCGCGCCGAGACGGTATTTGCGGCGTTTAATGCGTTCGCATTAACAGGCGCAACATCCGTAAGCGTGATGCGGAAATTATCTATATCCATATAACTCGTGCCGTCGTGCGCTACGGTGTTTACGCACATAACATTCAGAACATCGGTCGGCAATACAAACCGCGCGTGTCTTTCGCCGTCACCAAGCTCCAAGCTCGATTCCGAAGCTTGACCGTTCGATATAGATGTAAACACGTAGTTATTGTTACCCGTTACGTCGTGCACCGAATAATCGAATTCCACGGTAACGTATTTGCCTGCCGGTATTTCCAAACCGTACCAAAGCGAACTTTCGCGCAAGCTGTTTCTTATTTGATAAATGTACGAAAGGTTAGCCTTGCCCGCACCCATAAAGCGAAGCGCTTTTCCGCTGTCCGTTTGCACTATTTCATAAGAACCGTTCGAGTTAACGTACAATGCGCCGTCGTGTATGGTCGTCACGTCGTAATCGGTATAAAAAAGTACGTTGCTGTTTACGGTAAATGTGTACTCCACACCGCTCGCCGTCATTACGAACTCCGTCGATCCGTAAAGCTTTTCGGCAAGCGCCGCTTTTACCGTCAACCCGTTTGTCGTATCGAACGCGTACATACCGGCGTCTACCGTAAGCGGCACGGCGTCGTGCTTGCTCTTGCGCGTAAGCGACGTTACAGATACGTATTGACCGTATGTTCCAGTTATCCGCAGATCGCTGCTGCCGTACACGTAGTCGTAAACCGCCTTGTCGAGCACGATGTTCGTGTCCGGCGCGACCGAGTTGACGGTATACACGGCGGTATACAACCGCGTCGATATTTCTATTTTGTGTACACCGATACTTATAGGAAGCACGGTAGCGCTTAAAACGATATTCCCGTTTTCATAAGTATAATCAGTCTCGACGCCGTCTACCGTGACTTCGGTCAGTTCCAAACCGCCCGTGGGAAACTCTATCGTCATATCGTTTCCGTCCTCAGCGCAATAATCCGGCAACTGTTTGGAAAGCGGCGGCACGCTGTCTATGAGCGTTATGCGGAAATTGTCTATATCCATATAACTTTCACCGTCGTGCGTTAAAGTGTTCACGC
>CAJUBY010000016.1:38833-44244 GCA_910585055.1 uncultured Christensenella sp.
GCGTAAGCGACGTTACAGATACGTATTGACCGTATGTTCCAGTTATCCGCAGATCCCCGTCGATTCCGTATTTGTAATCAAACGACGTCTTATCGAGCGTCACTTTGTAATCGTCGGAAGTTATTACCAATGTGTAAACAATGTCGTATACCGCAGTCTCGACGGTAATCGTATGTTGTCCGACTTCTTCCGGTAATGTGTCTTGACCGATAGTTAACGTGTTGTCCGCATAAGAGTATGCGACGGAAACACCGTCTATCTTAACGTCTTGCACCGCATACTTGCTGTCGAACGGAATAGAAAGATCGCCGCCCGTCGTATTGTTGTATTCGGATAGCACTCCTCCCTGCGGCACTTTATCCACAAGCGTTATACGGAAATTGTCTATATCCATATAACTTTCACCGTCGTGCGTTAAAGTGTTCACGCATATTACGCGCAAATTATCCGTCGGGAGCGTTATCCGCCAATGTCTGTTTTCGCCGTTGCCGAGCGGTAAGCTCTTTTCCGCCGTTCCGCTTCCGTCGATGTAAGTAAACACATAATTATTCTCACCTGTCACGTCGTGTACGGAATAATCGAAATCCACGGTGATGTATTTGCCCGACGGGATCTCCGCGCCGTACCAGTTCGTATTTTCGAGTCGGCTGTTCCTTATGGCGTATGTATATGACGGGCTCGTTTTACCAACGCCCATAAACCGCAGTACGTTTCCGTTGGGCGTTTGCGCGATCTCGGGTATCGAATTTATGTACAATGCGCCGTCGTGTATGGTCGTCACGTCGTAATCGGTATAAAAAAGTACATTGCTGTTTACGGTAAACTTATACTTGTCGCTGTTGGACAGCGTCACCGTAAATTCAGTCGTGCCGTATATCCTGTCTAGGATTTTATCGTTAACGGTAAATTCACCGTTCTCGTAAGAATATGCTTCGGGATCGACGGTCACGGGCGCCGCGTCGTTTACGCACTTACGCGTAAGCGAAGTTATCGTTACGTTGTCGAAGCCTGCATCGAATATAAGTTCTTCCGTTTTGCCGTATTCGTAATTGCGCAAAATATCCGTCGCAAACGACGTCTTTACGGTGTTGATGACGTACAGCGACGCGCTTGCGGAACCCAAGCTCGTAACGGCCGTCACGCTGTATTCGCCCACGCCTATATCGGCTATCGCGTCGAAAGCCAACAACAGTTTACCGTCCGAATACGTAAAACGATCGCTCTTTACCGTCTCGCCGTCGATCTTTACATAAACTATCTCGCAGAACGAATCCAATTTCATATCGAGTTCGCCGCCAATCGCGAGATCGTAAACATACTTTCCGTACACAAAGCTCGGCGCTACCGAACTGTCGAATACGCTTATGACGGCAGATGCATCGCCTTTGTCCGTAGTCACTTCGAGCGCGATCTCGCCGCTCGTTCCAAACAAATACATCTCGCCTATGACGAGTTTTCCGCCCGACAGCGAGTAATCGTCTATATCCCTGCCGTCGAGCGTGACGGAAGTTATCACGCCGCCCTTTAAGTCTATATCTACATTAATATCGCCGCCGACAAAAATATCGTACGAGTATTCGCCCGAAATCACGGGATCGGTTTGTTCGGGAGGATCGGGCGGCGTATGTTTTTCCGTCCAGCCTGCGTATAATGTTATATCGGCAGTCGGAGTGTACGGCGTCGTTACCGCATTACCGCTCGCGTCGGATAATATGTACCACCCCGAAAAATCGTAACCGTTCCGTTCGGGCGTAGGCAGCGCGATCGGAGTATCTTTATACTTTACGGGTGCGCACACGCTTCCGCCGCGGCTGTCGAAACTCACAATAATTTCAACGGGTTCCTTCGGAGGTTTTTCCGGGTGTTTATCGGCGCACGCCCCGAATATAAATGCGCACAGCGCTATGCACAATACCTCGGCTATGCTTGTAAGTGTTTTTCTCAAAATTACCTCCATCGAATGCTCTTTACCGATTATACCACTTCACCATAATGTAAATCAATACTATAATTGTTGTGTTTATAAGAGAACTGTGTTATAGTAATACTTGAAATACTTATATATAAAGGAGGCGGAAATGGCCGCCGAGATCGAAACGATAGTTTTGGAAGAACGAAACAAAAAAATATCGTCGCTTATTTTGGATATAAGCGATAAACAAAGTACCGAACGTCTCGCGGCGGTCGGAAAAGCGCTGTCCTCGCCCGTGCGCTTGGAGATAATAAAAAAACTCCAAGAAAAGAAGTGCAATTATTCGGAGCTTGCGCGAATATTCGATCTGCCTGTGGGAACGATCGCTTTTCACATCAACGTTTTGGAACAGGCGGGTTTGGTGAGCGTGGGTAACATGCCTGAACATAAGGGGCATATTCGGTGGTGCTCGTATGCCAACCCCTATATAATGCTGATCATGCGCGACGGAGAAAAGCGATCGACCGAAAAAGTACGCGAGCATAACATCAGCGTCGGCGACTACGTTTTGTTCGAACCGATAAAGGAATGGGGGTTGGGATGCGCGAATGGACAAATAACCGGATATTCCGACGGCGGATTTATTTATACGGACGAGCGTAAGCGCGCACAGATTCTTTGGTGTGACGGCGGAAAGGTCGTTTATCCCGTGCCGACATCGCTGTTCGACGGAGAAAATATCAAAGATGTGCGTATCTCGCTCGAGATCTCGTCAAACACTATGGGATACAGCAATCATTATCCGTCGGATATAACATATACGATCGACGGCGTCGAACTATGCACCGACATGTCGCTCGGCGACTACGGCGACAGATACGGTCTTTACACACCCAAGACCTGGCACGGCGAAAGCACCAAGTACGGCGTACTGAAAGTCATCTCGGTCAAGCGCGACGGCGTCTATATGAACGAAAAACTCGTCAACAAAAAACTGACCGTTTCGTTCTTTTCCGAACGCGCCAAAAACAACGCGATGTTTTTCGGCGTGGAAAACAAACCCGACAGCCCCCACCCCGGCGGATTCAACATTTTCGGCGACAAATTCGGCGACTATCCCCAAGCTATAAAAATAAACGTTTTCACCGATAAATCGGAAGAAAAATAAAGATAAAATTCCGTAAACCTCGCTCGTAATAAAAACCGAACAGAGCTATTTGCTTTGTTCGGTTTTTGCAAGATACTGCTTAAACGTTACGATAATCCGATGCCGATGAAAGTTAACAGAGCCGTCCAAAACGGCGCGCCGTGGACAACTGCGATAATAAAATACACAAACAAGACTATAAAACACAATATGCTTATTATCATACCTGCAAAAGCCAACTTAAAATGCTCGTTGCGTTGAAATCCGGCGATCGACAACACCAAGCCGATTATCGGAGACAGGAACGCGAATATAAATCCGAGTATCGCGCACATATTCTCGCCTGGCGCGGACGGCGGTACTACGCTTCGTTGCCGTTCGGCAGACGGATTTCGAACGCCGCGATCGGAAACGCTTTGATTCGTTCTCGCAACGGTTTTCGTCTTTTCGTCTTCCGTGCCGTACTTAACGAGTCTCTCTCCGCAAACCGGGCAAAACGTCTCCGTGTCGTCTACCGTAGACCAACAATTTTTGCAATACATTTCTTTTCTCCTTGATGTTTTAAAGACAGTATGATTTACGGCATACGTCATTTCGTTTCTATACTGCGCCGATCCCGATATGTAATAAAGTACGGCGAGCAAGTTTACAATTATGATAGCATACCCCCCCCCTTGTCAATTCATTATCACAAATTTACTTAAACTTTTTACATTTTTACCGTATTCGATCTCGATCGATACAGCCAAACCGCATTCACCGTTTCCGTTAAGTTGAGGCGCTGTCATTAATTTTATGCAATTAAAAAGCTCGGACACCCCCGGTCGCATATTAGGAAATTCCATGATTTTATTTCGACTTATTGCAATATTGTTCGCAGCAAAAAAGCGAGACATATCTCGCTTTTTTAATCGATATTAAATTTTATCGGTTTCGACAGCAGCGCAGTCTTCTGCGGTTAATTCTTTATCGGACTTTTTTTCGATCTCGGCGTTTTCCCGTTCCGCACGTTCGATCAACTCTCTGTTTTCGCGTTCGATTTTTTCCAGCTCGATCTCGTTATTGATCTCGGTCATGGAATAACCTCTGCCGTCCAGCTTGACGATAACAAACAATACCAACGCGACGGCGCCTGCGGAAACGGTTATATACACGAACGCGCCGCCGAACAAATCGGCTGCCGCAAGCGTTACGCACAGCGAAACGACGAATATAAACATGAATACAAGCGCGGTTATAGCGAGCGCTCTCGCTGTTTTATCTTTCATTGCATTCCCCGCTTGCCGTCACTGCCGATCCGATTAAGTTGACAGTTACATAGCGTCCGAATGATCGGATCCGCCGCACGGAAAACACGCTAAAACACATGCCGTCCGCGCGGCAGCCGATACCAATTTCCGTACGAACGTTTTGAATTGCCGTTTATTTGTCGTTAAGACAGGCTATACCGGGCAAAACCTTGCCTTCCATATATTCGAGCGAAGCGCCGCCGCCCGTGCTTATATGCGTCATTTTATCGGCAAAACCGAGCTGCTTTACAGCCGCCGCACTGTCGCCGCCGCCGATTATGGTGGTGCACTTTCCGTACACGTCGGCAAGCGCCTGCGCTACGGCCATCGTACCTTTTGCAAGAGTCGGATTTTCGAAAACGCCCATAGGTCCGTTCCATACTACGGCTTTGGCGCCGGCTACCTTTTCGGCGTAAAGCTTACGCGTATTTTCGCCTATATCCATTCCCATCATATCTGCGGGGATCGCATTGGACGGCACGGTCCTGACTTCTATTTTTTCGTCTATAGGCTCGGGGAAATGCGACGTGATGACGGTGTCGACGGGCAGTACAAGTTCCTTGCCCATTTTAGCGGCTTTATCTATCATGCCCTTGCAGTACCCTATCTTTTCTTCGTCCAAAAGCGAAGTCCCCACTTCGCAACCCTTCGCTTTAAGGAAGGTGTACGCCATACCGCCGCCGATAATAAGCGTATCGCACTTTTCGAGCAGGTTGGAAATAACGTTGAGCTTGTCGGCTACTTTTGCGCCGCCGAGAATGGCAACAAACGGATGCGGCGGATTCTCGATCGTAGCGCCCATAACGGACAGCTCCTTTTCGATAAGGAAACCGCAAACGGCGGTTTTAATAATGCCGTATTCGACTATCGCCGCTGTGGATGCGTGCGAACGGTGCGCAGTGCCGAACGCGTCGTTTACATACACTTCGGCGTCGCGCGCGAGCGCCTTGCAAAAAGCTTCGTCCTTGCCCTCTTCTTCCCAGTGGAACCGCAAGTTTTCGAGCAGCACGGCTTGACCGGGCTTGAGCGCGTCGCGCTTGGCGGCGGCGTCAGCTCCTATAAC
>CAJUBY010000017.1 GCA_910585055.1 uncultured Christensenella sp.
CCATGTAAAATGCACCTCCAAAAGTTTTGTCTAACTTTTGGGGTGCATTTCATTGATCGGTCGTTTTGTTTTGCGCCGTAAATTATGTGCGATAGCGTACTTTCGTTTGACTTGAGCCGAGTTAAGTTGTACAATTATGTCAATGGATTTTTCGGAAAGCGACAACTTTAACGCGGCGGAGATCGCGTTCGAAAAGGAACGGCTGCAAAGTATCATAGAAATGATGCGAGAGCAGATAAAGCTACTCGAAAACGACGGCTTTGCTTACCGTACGGTAGATATTTACGACGAAAACGAGATCGAAGAATACCGTACCGAAAAATTCAGACACGATGCCAGACTGCGCGATATTGAGATTTTAAAAAGATCTTTGCCTACGCCGTATTTTGCCAGAATGAAGCTTGTGCTGTGCGGATCCAAAGATACGGAAGAAGACCGGCCGTCGATGACGCGTATGCGTTCGATTTCCGATCCGGAATGTTGTTTGGGCGACGAAGCGGATATTTACGTCGGCGCAAACGTAATATTTTACCGCGATAAAATTTTGGTTTTTTCGCATAATTCGCCGTTGGGGAACAAGGTGTACGAACGGTTCGAAAGCGGTAAGATAGAATACGGCGGATACGAGTACAAAGTAGTGTTCCGCCGTAAGTTCGATATACGTAACGGCAAGCTCGAAGGCGTTTTTCAGGATTATTCGGCGGAGACCGGCGGAATAGTATACGACAAGTTTCTTGCGCATATGCTTAAGGTCCGCCGCGGCGACAAACGGCTAACCGATATAATCCCGACGATACAGGCAAATCAAAATGCGGTGATCGTACGTCCCGCGGAGGAAAATTGCGTAGTTTCGGGCTGTGCCGGCTGCGGAAAGACTATGCTTATTTTGCAACGGCTCGAATACCTTGCGTTCAATAAAAAGATAGAGCTCGATAGGGCGTTGGTGATTGCGCCGGGCCGAAGATATACGGAACATATACAGCCGGTTGTGGACGATCTTATGATAAACGCCGCACGGCGCATAACCATGCAGGAGCTGTATAAGGAGCTTATACTTTCGCTGCGCGGGATAAAAGCGTCGGAACGCAGGATAATAGCGGAATGCGAACCCGTAAGCGACGAAGAACTGCCTGCCGAAATTGCGGCGGCATGTTACGGCGATGCGGTCAAGCGCAAACTGATATCGTCGCTGGGTGCGGCGAAACAGAAGTATAAGGAACGACTTGCCGAATACCGCGTCATGCTCGAGAGATACGAGCGTGAAACGGCGTGGTCGGGCGGTTCGTACGTTTCTCCCGATATAAAAAAACCGAAACAACCCGTGATCGCCGTCGATCTTAAAAAATTTCCGTTCCTGCCGCCGCTCGGCGGAAAGTTTACGCGGTGCAAGCTTTACTTGCTTCTTACGGCATACTGTTATGTCGCAGGAAAGCCGACGTTTGACAGTGTGCTGTTCATAGACGAAGGACAGGATTATTATTTTAACGAATATAAGCTTTTGGCGGAATGTACAAATGCGACGGTAAACGTTTACGGAGATATCAACCAACAACCCGTTGCCGGCTGCGGTTTGGACGATTTCGGAAAGCTCGACGCGCTTTGGGATATGCACCATTACGTATTAAACGAAAACTACCGTAACGCCAGAGAGATAACGCAATACGTTAACGACCTTTTAGATATGTCGGTCACGTCGCTTGGATTGGAGGGCGGATCTGTCGTTAAATTACCGCTGCCGTTGTTACAAAGCGAGCTTGAACGCGGCGGCGGCGACCGTATCGCCGTTATATATTCGTCGGCAGACGAAGAAACATATAAATATCTTAAAAACATCGTGCCTGCCGAATTGCTTTATACCGTAGTACAGTGCAAGGGAATGGAATACGAAAGAGTGTATGTCTGCGGTAGGTTGACGGATAAAGAAAAGTATATCGCATATACACGTGCGTTGGATAGCCTGTATATCTGCGACGGCGTCAATGTGTAATTTTTAACACATTCGGTGCACAAAGAATTTATATTTCGGTCATTCCGGCGTCAAAGTATGCGCTTATAATGTTATTCATAATAACGTTAAAGGTGAATAATGAAAAGTAATAATAAAGTTAACAGGCTCGTTACCGTAGTTGCGTGTTTAGTCGCGCTCACACTTACAGGCTGCAGCGGATCGTCGGATAAGACCAAGCGCGTTACCGCTTATATATCGTCCGATTCGGTCACTTACGGCAGTACCGCCGAGGTGGTGAAGCATGTTGCGGATACGGTAGTGGAGATACGTACCGAGTCCGTTACTACGCAATGGGGAATGCAATACGTTGTTTCGGGAGCCGGCAGCGGCGTTATAGTAGCGCACGACTCCGACTACGAAACATATTATATAGTCACCAACAATCACGTTATAGAGGGAGCGAGACAGATAAAGGTTTCGCTTCGTTCGGGCGACAGCTATTCCGCCGAGTTGGTTGCAAGCGATGTAAACGGCGATATAGCAGTCATTTCGATAAATGAAACACGAACGCTCAATGTGGCGGTATGGGGCAACAGCGATCAGCTTCAGATAGGAGAGGACGTTATTGCAATAGGCAATCCGTTGGGATCGCTCGGAGGGACAGTGACCAAAGGCATAATCTCCGCGACGGAGCGGTCTATCCCGGTCGGAAATTATACCATGAATTTACTGCAAACGGATACTGCCATAAATCCCGGTAATTCGGGCGGCGGACTGTTTAATATGCGCGGTGAACTTATCGGCGTAGTAAATGCAAAAACATCCGACGAAGAAGTCGAAGGTATATGTTTTGCAATTCCGTCGAAAACCGCTATAGCGATATTCGACGATCTTGTTACGGACGGCGTAGTTGCCGGCAGAGTCACGTTGGATATAGATGTCGCTTTTGCGAATAACAACGTAGTGTACGTCGTCAATGCGGACAATGCGGACGCCGGAACGTTTGAAAAATACGACAGGATATACGAGATAAACGGGAAAGAGATAACTTCGCTTCTGTCTTACAACGATGCGTTAGCGGCAGCACGCCCCGGCGAAAAGCTGACGGTAAAGGTTTATCGCGGAACGATTCAAAACGGGTGGTTCGAGACGAGCATCGTATTTGCAGACGATCCTACGGTTTTCGAAGTCACGGCGCGGCAGCTGCGGAAAAGTTAAGCAAAAAAAGGAAGGAATCATATGATCCATTCAATGAGCGGAGGGGTGCTGTCCGAATGGGGATCGTACACTTTCGTAAAAGTGGTTTTCGACGGGTCGGAAACGCCATATTGGTACGTATCCGATTTCGACGTAGATCGAGGCGACAGGGTGTCGGCGCCGTTCGGAGCCGGAGGACTCGGGAAGACGGCAACTGTCGTAAAGGTGGAGCACAACGTTTCCGGTCAAGTCGCGCCCGTTCCGCTTAAGCGAGTCAAAAAGCTTTTGGCAAAGCTGTGACGTCGATTTTCGCTTGACAAACGGTTTTCGGTGCCGTATAATTTAATTATGTTTTTGAGTGCGATACAAGGCTATATAGTAGCGACGGTAATATCGGTAGTCGTTCTGCAGTATGCTTTTGCGCTGTTTTGTTTGCTTAAGCTCGCGTATATGGATATTTCGAAACGCGATTATATTTTGTGGAACGTATTGATACTGTTGGTATTTTTTATCGGAGGCGCGGTGTTTTTGGTGTACTATTTTAAACATCCCGAAAAACATGTCGCAAAAGAACCTGCTATACCGGCAGACCCCCAAGATACCGATGAAAACAAAGACGACGGTATTGCGGATGATAATACGGATAGCGATCGAGCGGCGGAATGCGACGCCGGATCCGATAAAAACGAATAAACTTTATGCGGTAATAAAAATCAAATATCCCCGTACTTTCGGGGATTTTTATTTGCCGTAATTACGCAGACTACCGTTATGGAAAGGATAGCGATAGCGGTAATAGAGCTGTGCGACGAAAGCGGTACGATAACGCCGATAGCCGTTGTAAAGGACGGAAAAGAATACCGCGTGGATAAAGTGTTGGGTGTTACGCGCCATGCTCCGGACGTGGCGTGTGTTTCGCCTATGAAATACGAGTGTATTATAGAAGGGCATAAACGCGCTATTTACCGCGACGGGTACCCGTCGCAGAAATGGTTTTCCGTATGCCGGTGCATACCGCGGTCGCAGACTTGATAAGTATGTATTTTATGCGGCAGTTCGACACGGCAACAGTCTGTTGCTTACTTAAAATCCGACAAATAAATCGAAATTAATACTCGATATATTCTGTATTTCTGCAGCGGAAACACACGGAGCATACATGATTTCGGCTTGCCGGTATTAATATATTTGCCGCGGTCGGCAGTCGGCAGAAATAAAGATTATTAAAATTTATGTCGAAATCAGTCTATTATGTTGAACTTTGTCGGGGATTGTGGTAGAATATCATAGTAGGAACGCCGTCGGTTTCGTACACGGTCGTAAGATCCGAGACCGCGAAAAGTGTATGCCGATCCGGATATTTCGGGAGCAACGTTCCGTATTACAGCCGTGAATAAAAGATCTTACATAAAAAACGCGCTGATAACACTGTCTGTGGGTTTGGCGCTCAATATAATGCTCGGCGCCGCAAAGCTTACCGTCGGCTTACTGTCGGATTCGTCGGCGGTCATGTCGGACGCATTCAACAATCTTTCCGACGCTGCGGTTTCGGTCGTGACTATACTTGCGACCGCACTTTCCGTGCGCGCCGCGGATCACGATCATCCGTTCGGACACGGCAGATACGAATATATAGCCACGTTTGTAATTGGCGCTGCGATAGCGGCAGTCGGCGCCGAATCGCTTATAGGCGGTATAAAACGTATAATAGACCCTGTCGATGTCGATATAAATATCACGTTGTACGCGACGCTTGCCGCGGCTGTTGCGGTCAAGGGCTTTATGGCGGTGTTTTATTTTGTGCGCGGCAGGCGACAACGTTCGGAAACGATAAAAGCCGCATGTATCGATTCGGTTTCCGACGTTGCCGTAACTTCCGTCGTGCTTATCTGCGCCGTAGCGGAAAAATACAGCGGCGCGCATATCGACGGTTATGTCTCCGCAGCGGTATCGCTCGTTATACTGGTGTTTGCGTTAAGAATACTGAAAACAACGGTAAGCAGGCTGCTCGGCGACCGTCCCGATCCCGTGCTTTACGATAAAGTGCGCGATATAATCCTATCCGATGAAAACGTTATTTCCGTCCACGACATAGTTATCAACGATTACGGCGCCGCGCATAAAATAGCGGAAGCGGATGCGGTACTGCCGGCGGATATGACATTTGCTCAAGTCCATAAGGTTTGCGACGCGCTCGAACGCAAAGTGCGCTGCGATACCGGTGTCAGGCTGTCGATCCATGCCGATCCTTGCGAGCGTAACGATACCCGGCAAAATATTTTATCGCAGCTTATCGATTCGGTCGTAGAACCGTACGGGGCGGCAGCGCACGATTTGTATATCGACGATGCAAACAAGACCGTGTCATTGGATATAAGGATGCCTGAAGGCGGCGCGCCGGAAACGGAAATAGCCGAACAGGTAAAAGCGCGTATCCGTACCGAACTTCCTTACGAAGTAATTATTTGTATCGATTATATTTAGAGGTGGATCATAGGTTCTGACGGTAAAAAGGTAATTATAGGAATGTCTGGCGGTGTGGATTCCGCTGTTGCGGCATGGCTGCTGAAACGCGAAGGATACGACGTAACCGGGCTGTTTATGCATAATTGGGAAGAAGACGGCAAATGCCCTGCGGCAGCCGACTGGCAGGATGTCAGATCGGTATGCGATTCTATAGGCATAGAATGTTATTCCGTTGATTTTGCTAAAGAATATGCCGACGGAGTGTTCGATTATTTCCTGCGCGAATACCGTGCGTTCCGAACGCCCAACCCCGACGTCTTGTGCAACCGCGTCGTCAAGTTCGGCGCATTCCGCGACTACTGCACGGCGCTGGGCGCGGATGCTATAGCGACGGGGCATTACTGCAGGCGCGACGGAGACAGACTGCTCAAGGCGGCGGACGGGGAAAAGGATCAGACTTATTTTCTTAATCAGGTACTGACGTCGCAGCTGTCGAACGTACTGTTTCCGTTGGGCGGATTAAAAAAACCGCAGGTGCGTGAAATAGCCGTAAAGATAGGTCTTTCCGTGGCGCATAAAAAGGACAGTACCGGCATTTGTTTTATCGGCGAGCGCAATTTTAAGAAATTTTTGTCTGAATATTTGCCGGCACAGCCCGGCGATATAACGGATGCGGACGGGAACGTTGTCGGCAGGCACGACGGACTTATGTATTATACGCTCGGTCAGCGGCGCGGTTTGGGTATAGGCGGAGTGAGCGGAAACGTCGGAAGATGGTTTGTACTGCGTAAAGACGTAGCTGCAAATAAGCTCGTAGTATCATGCGGCGACGAGAGCGAGTTGTTTTCGCGCACGGTACACTGTTCCGGATTGAATATTATAGGTAAGTTCGATATGCCGAAAGTTTTGCGCTGTACCGCAAAAACGCGTTACCGTCAGCCCGATAAAGCGGCGGCGCTGTACGTCGGCCCCAACGGAAGCTTCAGGATCGAATTCGACGAGCCGCAGCGAGCAGTTACGCCCGGTCAGTATGCGGTGATCTACGTAGGAGACAGGTGTTTGGGCGGCGGCGTGATAGAACGGACCGAAAAATAACTTTTAACGCATGATTCGCCGTTTTACCGACGTACGCAACATATTGTTCGAATTTCCGCCGCGTGATCGGCTTTACAACAGTCGGTTTAAATGATATAATGCAAGTGTAAAAAATACGCCGAAAGGAGTTGTTATGGTATTTTCGGATCTGTTTACCGATCCCGCATATTTGCTGTACGGAATAACGATGTGTTTATTTCTGCCGTTTTTACTGTTCGGGATCATCGCGTCGATAAAAGTACAGACGGTGTTCGGACAGTACAATCGGATAGAAAGTACGTCTGGAATATCGGCGCAGGGATATGTGCGTAAATTTTTGGACAGCGAAGGACTCAAAGACATAAAGTTCGCCGCAGTTCGCGGATCGCTCACCGATAATTTCAATCCGACAAACAATACGATATCGCTTTCGGATACGGTCCGCAATTCTTCGGCTATAGGCGCTATAGGCGTCGCGTGTCACGAAGCCGGACATGCCGTTCAGCATTCGAGAAAATACTTTTTTTCTTCCGCGCGGCTGGCGTTGGTGCCCGTGGTAAATATAGCCGGTTCTATGATGTGGCCGATCTTTATAATAGGATATATTTTGGGATTTGCGTCGCCGTATACCGAGATAGGCAGGATGCTGCTTATCGCCGGACTTGTCGTAATGGGATTGTCTTTGCTTTTTGCGCTTGTGACACTTCCCACCGAGTTCGATGCGAGTCGCAGAGCGTATAAATATCTTAAAACTTGTATGTTGCCCGAGGAAGCCGCAGGCGTCAAAAAAGTGCTTAATGCTGCGGCTATGACGTATGTCGCGTCGTTCATGATGACGGCACTGCAGTTTTTGCGGATACTCGCGCTTTTACTGATGGGACGCGACCGCAATAAATGATATATATTTGAATAATACGTAAACGCCTCGAGCTTATATGTTAAGCTCGGGGCGTTTACGTTCGGCGTTTAAACAAACGAATGGGATATGTTTTACGTTGTATCCGATTTTATCGAATAGGATATTACGGATCGCATTCGACTATGTCGTCGATAAATTCGTTTTTAAGTGTATACGAATGCAGTTTTGCCGTTCCGTTTTTGTCAATAAGATAAAACCTGTTGCCGTTTTTGTCCCACGGACATTCGGTTATCCGTTCGTATCCGGAAAAGAAAGATTCGAGCGTCGGCTTATCGATCGATCGTTGAAGTCCGTCGGACAGCATGGCGTACGCCGTATCGATATTGCCCGAAGTTACAAGACAAAACAACCGCGATATCCGTCCTGCTGCCGGCGTCTGTTTTGCCGAACTTTCGTATACTATCATATGACGCGGCGAAAGGATAAGCAGATAGTGGTCGGACGACAGCTTTATGCCGTAAGCGAGTTCGGTTTTGAGGTTTTCCGCGCCGCACAGTTTTACGGTGTACGGCAGCAGCGAGTGTTTAAGCGGAAACACGCTCACGTACACTATATCGTATTCGGACATTGTTATAGAATCCGCTCGTTCGAAGAATTCGCCGTTGATCGAATATACGCAGTCGAATTCGCTTTGTATGTGCAATTCCATACGATATAATTATGATTTATTTTTCGGTTATATGTATAGTTTGACCGCGATGTGTCCAATATTTATGCGGAGGCTAACATGAATAACACCAACTGGACAATAGATCAGACCGTCGAGCTGTTCGACATTTGCGATAAGGCGCGAAAAAAAGGCGAAAGCCTGTCTGCGGCATTCCGGGAAATGGCGGATAAGACGTCGCGTTCCGTCAATTCCGTGCGAAATTATTATTACAGTCAAGCCAAAACGTTCGAGCTTGTTCCCGAAGTCGCGCATAAATTGGGTATAAAGCGCGCGGCTGTCGAGCGCGAACGCTTTGTTCCGTTCGAAAACGACGAAGTACGTAAGCTGGTGGAATACGTTATAACGGCTAAAGGCCGGGGCGTAAGTGTACGTCGTGCCATTGCCGATCTTGCGGGAGGCGATCAAAAACTTGCATTGCGGTATCAAAACAAATACAGATCGGTCTTGCGTTCGCACCGCGATCTTGTAGACGGCATAGTAAAAGATCTTGCCGACAGACATATGCCGTATAAAGATCCGTACGCCAAGAGCAAGACGGACAATTATACTCGGTTGACGGAATTTATTGCCGCACACGGAGAAAGCCGCGTGGACAAATTTTTCGAACTGATCGAGAAGCTGACTTGACGATATAAAACGCTTGATATTTGTTACGGCGTGTGTTATACTGTGGAAAAGGTTCGTTTTGATAAAGGGTGACAACATGGTTGAGGCAAGAGACAGAAACGGCAAAACAGAATCCGAATTTTTGAGCGATTACGACGTTACGAAATATTTTCGTCCGTCTGTAACGGTAGATGCGGTGCTGTATTGCCGTATGCCCGACGCTTTAAAGATCTTGATGATCGAGCGCGGCGGTCATCCGTTTATAGGAAAGTACGCTTTTCCCGGAGGGTTCGTCGAGCGCGACGAGTCGTGCGAAGCCGCGGTAGTGCGCGAGCTACGCGAAGAAACGGGGATAGTCGATGTGCCGTTACGACAGCTGTTGGCGGCGTCCGAACCCGGCAGAGATCCGCGTTGGCGCAATATAACCGTGGTTTTTTGCGGCGAGGTAAAAGAGCTTACCGAAGCGACGGCAGGCGACGACGCGGCAAACGCAAAGTGGTTCGACGTGCGTTGCGCGGACGGCATTGTAAAATTTTCGGGAGACGGCGAATCTTTTTCGTGTAAACTCGATATCGTGCGCGACGCATTCGGGAAGCTCGATTTAAATGCGACCGAGATCTCCGACCGAGGCAAGACCGCATTCGACCATGCAAAAATAGCGTATTATCTGACGGAAGAAGTGATAAGCGGAAAAGGAACGGCTCGGCGGTAAGCGTCCGCGCCGTTCCGACATATAAAGGGAAACGTAATATGAAGATAAATCTTGTTGCTACGGGCGGTACGATAGGGAGCCGCTACATAAACGGAGAGTTTGTCATATCCGATGCGGCTACGGCGCAGATAGCGTCGGTGATCGGTGCGAACAAAGTTTTCGGCGAGTTTAAGATACACAGTGCCGGAGTGGAATTTGCCGATCTCGATACACTTCGGAAAACCATAGAAAAAGCGTCTTCCGACGCAGACGGGGTAGCGGTGACGCACGGGACCGATACATTGGCTTTTTCCGCGTCCTACCTGGCGTTTGCGTTTGCTTCTACACAAATACCCATCGTGATGTGCGCGGCGGATAAACCGCTTACGGACGACGACAGCAACGGTTTCGATGTGCTCAATGCTGCCAAAAGCTTTATATCGCGCGGCGAGCGCGGAGTGTTTGTATTGTATAAAAATCCGGGCGAGGTGGTGCGTATCCACCACGGCGCCAGGCTGATCCCTGCGCACATGCACGAAAATTTTTATTTTTCGCTTTCCGGTAACAATGTCTTTAAAGACAGCGGTCTTATGCGCGGTATGAGTTTCGATCTTAAAGGCAATAAGGTGCTATGTATAATTCCTTATGTCGGAATGGATTATTCGGCTTACGATATGTCCGCTTATTCGGCTGCGGTCCACGTGGCTTACCATTCCGGAAGGTTTAATACCGCAGCGTTTAATAAGTTTGCCGCCGCGCATCCGGAAACGCCTATGTTCGTTCTTTCCGGCGATAAAAAATACGCTGCGGATACTTTTGCGCCTAACGTGGTACAATGTCCGGGGATAACGCAGACAGCACTGTATATGAAGCTTTTGATCGCCGTAAGAAATAACGTAAAAGATCTGCGGTCGTTTGTAATGAAAAACGCCTGCGGCGAAATAGTTGTATAAAGGTATGGCGATCGAACATATCGGGATTAAACCGATTTGGCATGACAGATAAAAGACCGATAAGCGCGCTTATCGGTCTTTTGCATTTTGTTTATATTGATTACGCCGCATCGGCATATCCATACACGGACTGCCACGGTCTGACCCATTGTATGCCGCCGTTCCTGTTCGTTACGGAAACGATATTGCCTGCTCCGTCGCGCTCGACTTGCGCAAGGAAATCGTTGATTATGCTCTTGATGCGTACAGGGATCTTAACGCCGTTCTCCATCCTGTAAACGTACGGGGATCCGTCCGCGCCTGTTCCTACGTAATAGATTCGGTCGGTAATGTCGTCGATACAATACCCACGATCGAGCGTGTACGTCCATGTGTATTCCCACAGCAGATCGCCGAATTTATAACCTTCGTTGCTGCCTTTATTACTGCACGAAGAAGTCGTTTTGGCGGTTATGTCACTGCCTCCGACCGGTCTGTAAACCGCAGGCAGTCTGCCGTGATCGGTGTACAGATAAACATTGCCGTCTTCTGCGCGGTATTCGTATGCCGTGCCGTCCAGCATGTACAACGTGTCGGGCTCGTATCCTGTATAATCCTTAATATAGTTTTTACCGCTCATCGAGAATGCTCCGCTTTTCAACGTTACATCGGACGGAGCAAAACCGCTGCTGTATATCGAGCTGTTATCGGAACTTACGCGTATGTTGTTTAGTGTTGCCGAAAGATCGACGGTTATAAGACTGTTTTGGATATCGGTATGTACGGTAAGCGCTGAAATATAATTGTTGCGAATATTGCCGTTTTTGCCGTCGTCGTCTCCGTCGTTCATGCCAGTGATCGAAACAACAAGATCGGACAGCGCGTTGTTTCCTGCCAGCTCTTTAAGTCCGAGCGTAAGGGTGTGTGTGCTGCCGTTGTACGTATAGCCTTTAAATATCTTTGCAAAAGTGTTGTCGGTATTGACCGCAGGCGTATCTGAAGAAGAACCGGCGATCTGATCTATTATCGTATCTTGCAGGTTTATTTTGGCTATCGTAAAACTCTTGCTTAACGGTACGAGATAGAACAGGAATTCGTGCATGAATTTAGTCATGTCGTTTTCTATCATCCACATAAATTCGTCGATAGTATACATAACGTTGACGTAATCTATATATGCCGTTTCCGTCGAATAGATCTCGTGGTTTTGTATTGTCATGTGCTGAGTGTACGCACTGCCTTTGCGCTTGCAGTCGTAACGTATGTCCGTAAGCATGCCGACATCTTCTGTTTTTGTGCCCCAATCGCGTACGCCCTGAACGTACAGAACGTCGTCGTAAAAATAAAGCCGTGTTATGCAATCTGCGACGACGCGTGTCTTTGCGCCCAAAATAGTGGCGGTAAAGTCTTTATATTGCAGCTCGACAGCCGCAGCCGTCTTGTATATCGTCTTGCCGTATTGGTCGGTTCCACTCGGAATTATCTTGACTTTTATGTCGTAACGGATATTGAGATCCATATTTGCCAGACCGCTGAACGAACCGAGATTGAGTTTTACGTTGATCGTATCGGACGTGTCCAATCCTCCGATCTGGAATTCCTTGAGATTTGCCGTGTTCATAACGTCGAAGAGCAGGTGAGTGATATTCGAAAAATCGGAATACGTCACATTGCCGTCGGCGGTATCGAAGTCTGACGGTATCTCTATGGATATGTTGCGTCCCGACGTAAATGTCATTGCGAATGTATTCAGTCTGGCGGTGTTGATATCCAGATTATCTACTTCTATGGTATCGATCTTATTTTCCGAACCGCATACCGTAATAGTAGAATATCCGTCGGCGCCGGTCGCTGCGGCATTATCCACAGTTGCGGAGATCTTGCCCGTTTCGTACGCAAATTCAACACTGTCGGTTATTTTGCCGAACAGCGCTCCGTTTATCATGCCTGCGTCGGGATCTGCGGTATCGGATATGTCGGTATTGCCTATGCCGAGTTTACCGATCGCGTTCTTAATGTATTCTATCCCGGTCGTCAGCAACGCTTTAACGGAGCTTTGACCGTACGCGTTGACGTCGCCCGTAAATTCCGCAACGAGTTCGTCGACGGTTTTGGTCGCTCGGAATGAGTTCCATGCCGCTTTTATGTCGGCAAGACCTAATTTCAGCTGTTCCGCGGCGTCGGCGACCGTATTTACCGTTTGACGCAGTGTGTCGAATCCGGCTACGGACATCGAATCGAACAGCGATGTATCTATAGGCAGTCGATATTCTTTAAGCAGCGAATCGATAAGCTCGTCGTCGGCGCCTATTATATCCATCAGCGCCGCCGCTATCTGCATGACCGAAGTGTAGTCTATGGAAATTTTTTCGCCGTGCCCGTCTGCCTCTTTATAGAAGAGATAGGCGAGCCCTTCGGGATGTTCCGCCGTAGGCGCGACGTAAAGATCGATTTCCGCAGGGAACCCGTTTTTATACGTCGTACCCGACTTAATGCCGAGAACTATGTGCGCTTCTATCGCTATCTTGTTCGTAACGGAAACCGTCTTTCCGTCCGCATCCGTGACGGATGTTGAGGTGAGCG
Organism: uncultured Christensenella sp.; assembly: GCA_910585055.1. Classification (GTDB taxonomy): domain Bacteria; phylum Bacillota; class Clostridia; order Christensenellales; family Pumilibacteraceae; genus Anaerocaecibacter. The sequence continues at coordinate 13,087 of CAJUBY010000017.1, forward strand.
CGAACCGCAGCGCTTTGCGTCCTGGTATGTTGGAAACTTCGATGCGGCTGTCCGTTATTTTGTTTCCGTCGGCGTCGGTCTCGACCACAGGTCTTCCGGTTTGTTTATCCGTGACCGTAACGGTGTTTCCGTCCGCGTCGGTCTCGGTCTTCAGCTTGAATATGTCGTAATCGAACTTAAACTCGTCAAGCTCGAAAGCCGTTTGAGATACCGTGGCGGTATTGCCTTCCGGATCGGTCGTCACTATATCGGGCGCTTTTGCCGTCAGAGTATTTACCGCGTCGATCAAAGTTTTTGCAAACGCCGTTATCGGGACATAATCAGACTTGTCATGCGGCGGTAAGACCGCGGCGCTCTGTTCGGCGCCGAACGACAGTTTGGCGGAAGCGTCGAGGGACAGGACCGATCCCAGATCGGTTTTTACGTTTATATCGATGTTACCGTTGTTGATTACGGGAGTGACGTTAAGAACTATAGCAAACGGGATATCCATTACGGTAACGGCAATGCCGAGCTGTCTGTCTTCTCCGCGCGTAAACACGGATATCATATCTGCAGCTTGCTTTATGACGCTCTTGTTTTTGGCATTGTTCGTGTCGAACAGGATATTCAATACCGATTCCGTATCGGAAGACCCCGAGATCTGTTTAAAGCTGTTTATAAGCGCGGAAATACTGCTCAACTCGCTCATATTGTTCTTTAAGTTTTTGAGACTTTCCGGCAGATATTTTTCGATCGACGCATACAGCGTACCGAGATCGGATGCGGTGTCGAACGAAAGCTTGATCTTTCCTGTTTTGACGAACAGAGTCCCGTCGACGTATTTTACGGATAACAGCGTTTTGTCGGCGGAGTCGGCAAACAGATACAGATCGGCATTGATTGCAAACGGATCGAGAGACAGCGTGACCGGACCGGAAATTTTTACGCTGTTGCCGAACACGGCGGCGGTCATATCAAGGTCAATCGTTACCGTCTTTGCCGAACGCGCCTCGTCGGCGAGCGACTTAATGGGCGCGATATAAGGCACCAGATCTTCGATTGCGATGTTATCTTCCGAAACATTAAGTTCGCGTTTCGCCGATCCGTTTATATCGATATTCGCAGAGAAGCGAGTACCGGATACCGTCGAGTTTACCGTATGCAGCGCCGCAAGTCTGCCGTTTTCGAGTTTTGCGTTTAAGCGGATATTTATGCCGCCGCCCGTAATTTCCATGCCGTGCAGTTCGCCGTCTTGCGTGAGGATATCAATAACGTAATTTTTGCCGCCGATCTCGATGCTTACGGCAAATCCGCCGTCGATCAGCGGCGTCAGAGAAACGCTGCGTATCATATTCAAAATATCGGCTGAGGAAATATCGGCGATCTGTTGCAACGTTTCGGATATTTTCAGTTCGGGCAAAGCTTGATCCAAACTTGTTAGCGCAGACATTATCCCGTCTTCGGTCAACGACTGTATTATACATATACCGCCGTTGTTGATGTCGAGATAAAGCGCATCGTCTTTAATCGTGAGTACGACGGGCATTCCGGCAATGTCGAGCGTTGTTTGCGCTTGCAGACCCGTCGTGATACTGCCGAGATCTATATATGCGCTGCCCGTGACGGTTTGACCGAACACGGAAACATCGAAGTTTATATCCAGCGCCTGTTCTTTCGCGTAGGGGAGTATCGGTCCGAGTACGGAAACAAACTCGTCAGCGGAGACATACAGACTTGCATCGGGCGTTATTATGTTTTGTGCGCCGGCGTTAAGATCTTTGATAAATAGGGATATTTCGGCATCGGCGGCGCCTGTAGTTTCCGAAGGGATAAATACGGTTCCGCAGATGTCCGACAGCGTCGGCGATACGTTAAGATCGAAATGTATCCCGTTAAAAGACATGCCTAACACAAGCGAACCGTTTTGTACCGACAGTTCCGTAACGGATGCCAATATATTGCTTATAACTGCGGAAATATCGTTATCGGCGCCGCTGCCCGATCCTGCCGACAGCATGCCGCTTAATTTTTCGGCGGTTTCCCGTAAATATTCGACGACCTGTGCCGGCATACTGTCTTTTATAAGTTCCGCGATTGTTTTTAATTCGTTGACGGTACTGCGGATCTTTACGTCGCCGACAGCCATATATGCAGTGCCGTCTGTTACCGTTATGTCTAACGGCAGAGAGTTTTCTTTGAGCGAAAGCATAAGTTCGCCGTTCGCAAACGACAGTGAAAGTTGTGCCGCATAGGTTTTTCCGTTCAACGTTATTCCCGTAACGGCGGACAATCCTTTTTGCGTTATAACGGCTGCCAGCGTATCCGCCATCGTTCCGAATACGGCGGCATCGAGATATTCGTCTTTGTCTGACGGAGCGGCTATACCGTGGTCGCGCTCGGTAAGTGTCAGATCTGCCGATATATCCGTTTCGCAGCCGTTGATATTGCCGCGGACGACTAGTTTGCCGGTTTTTATGTTTAAAGCCGCGGTCGCATCGCCGCTTGCCGTGTTTATTGTGAGAACGAGCGATCCTTCGGGGGAGATGACAAGCGATTTGACCGCGCCGATCGCGTCTCCGATGTTTATTTCGGGCAGTACCGCCGTTGCGCCAGTATTGCCGACGATACCAAAGACAGAGGCGAACAGCGAACCTATATCCGCCGTTGCGATCTTGATCTTGATATCGCCGATCGCGGCATAAGCGGTCCCGTCCTTATACACTATCTTCGCTTTTTGTCCCAAAATATCGAATGCGCCGTATGCGGCATATTCGGTTGTACCGTCGACTGTTTTTGTTCTGTCTATAAAAAGTTCGCCGGCGGCGGAATACCGTTTATTCTCGATCCCGATATTGCCGTCGAGTATTATTTCGAAATTTTTATCGGAGTTTAGGTAAGGCTCTATATCTGCTGTAATGCCTGCCAATTCGCCGAAAGTTATACAGTTTTCCGTGGGGATCGAAACGGTTTTACGTTCCGGCTCGGACAATTTCAGTTCTGCGTCGGCTTCGAGTTTAAATCCGAATATATCCGCATCGGCGTTTATTCCGACTGCATTTAATCTTCCGTCGGCGCGGGTTAACGATACTGCGACGGGTATTGTAAGGAATTTAAATTCGGCTTTCAGCGAATTTCCGTCGGCCGTCAAAGATCTTATAATGCCCACGGCATCGTTGAGAGAAGTGGGAAGCAGAAGCTTTAATACGTCGGCATATTTACCGAGATCCGTACCGAAAAGCTTTGCGGCGCTATCGATAAGCAACGGTAAATCGTCGGAAGTACCGCGCACTTTGATATTGCCGATCCCGACAAAAAGTACGTTGTCTGCGTATTTGACCGATATGTCCAGTCCGAGTACGGATATGACCGCATCTGCGACAAGCCCGTTTGTTCTGTCTATGTAAGCGGAAACGCCTATGTCGCAGCCGTTTACCGAAATTTTACCGTCGATCCCGTACGTTTTCTGTAAAGCCGTTGCCAATATGTCGGGAATAAAGCCGACCGCGTCCGAAAGATCGGCGGCGCCTGCGACGGAAGGAAATTTCGGTGCTTTTTTAAGCGGCGAGATATTTGCCGTTATCTCTTTCCCCGCGACTGTCACCGTGCCGGCTATGGAGCGCAGCGATTTGTCTTCGTCGTTTATAAGTATAGCGGCGTCGATCTTTACTTTGCCGAGTTGCGGTATTACGTCGGATAGATCCATCTCGAAAGACAGCGGTATACGGACGATCCCGTTCTCTTCGGTCATATTGCAATCTCGGAAGATCACGTCGAGCATATCGCCGCCGAAAATCTTATCGGGATCCAACGCGCCTATCGTACCGAATATCGCCGCAAGCCTTTCGTCTTCCGTCAGCTTTTGAAGATCCGATGTCTTGATATAACCGTTTATGCCGTTGAGCTTGATGTTTATTCTGTCGCCGGAGTACCCGATATACAGAACGTCGCCCAACATTGCGCGAATGTTTGATGTTTTGAGATCTGCCGACAGGACAAGATCGTATATCGAAAAATCGCCGAGTTTGATGTCGGCTTTAAGATCGAGAGTTTGTTCTCCGCTCATATATCCGGCAAAAGCCGTCGCCAGATAATCGGATGCGGACAGCTGTCCGGGGATCTCGATATCGGGCGGTGTGTAGCCGGGATTGCTCAGCGCTTTATCTATATACGGTTGGAAAAAATCGGTTTCGGGCACGATACCGTTTTCGTCGCTTATTTGAGTAAATGTTTCGGTAAGATCGCTCGTACAGTTCATTGCGCCCAGAACGGGTATCGCAATATCGTAGTTTTCCACAGACCGCACAGTTATGGGATTCCAATTGTCGTCGATAGTAACCGTAATGCGTACGGAATGAAATACCGGGTTTTGATCCGCGCCGCCGAGCGTCCGCACTTCGTTTCTGTAGTAGAGCGTACTTTCGAACGGATCGAGCGTAAGACTGAATTTGTAGTTGCCGTCGGGACCGGGCGTGAGATTTTCCGGTACGTAAAAATCGAAACCGTGACCGCCGTCCGCCGCGGCGTTTACCGCTCGGACATGCCCGGAATTTTCGTCTTTGACGGAAGTGACGGTTTTTTCGTTTATGATATATTTGCTTAACTGATTGGGTATAGTACCGTATTTTTTGCCGTATTCTTCGAACGACATCTGATAAGCCTTATCGGAGAACGTCGCGGTATTTCCGCTAATTCCGGTAGACGGACGGTAGATTATTATATCGTTATATGCATATTTCTGTTCGGCAACGCTTTTAAGGCTGGATGAAGATATCGTTTCCGAAAACACCCTGTTTCCGCCGAGAGCGACGCGCGTGTTGTTGATGTTTTGCGTGTAGCTGCCGAGCTTTATGTCCGCAATGACTTTTCCGGATGTCGTGCCTTTGAAAAACGAAGCGTGGTGCAGCCTGTACGCCGTATATTTGAGATTGGACATAAGGTCGTAATCGGCAGGCGAACCCGATTCGGGCGTTTCCGCCTCTATTACTATGGTTTCTCCCCATGCGGCGCTGAATTTACGGTTATCGCTCGTAAACGTATTGGTAAAACCGGCTACTATACCAAGTATAAGTATAGATGCTATTATATATATTATTACTTTTCGACGTGTCGTAAATTTCGACTTTGCCGTAAGCGGTTTGGATGTCATATATATTCTCCGAATGATTCGGTACGAATCGAATTTGATACTGTATATTCTATCACTATTGATATGTTTTGTCAATATATTTTTAGACACTTTCGTGCCTATATGTATAAAATATGCTTACAAAAGGCTTTTTTGCGCTTGTCGGAGTTTATTTTGCCGTAAAAAACTCGGACTTGATATTTTATGTAATAATATATATGTTACAATAACCGTTACGGTATACAATATGTATGATCTATAACGAATTTTCCGCTCTATATAGTTAGCGGTTATTATTTTGTAAACATCGTCGCAAATATTTAAATTATACATTATAAAAAAATAATAGAACATGATTTATCGAATATCATAATATAAAAACATGCGGATTTCGACAAATTAGGCTATATCTCAAACATAAAACTGTTGACAAACGGAAAAAATGATGATATAATTATCGAAATGATGCGGGGTGGAGCAGTTAGGTAGCTCGTCGGGCTCATAACCCGAAGGTCGCGAGGTTCAAGTCCCGCCCCCGCTACCAAAAATCGGCAATGTCTTTAGACATTGCCGATTTTTTTCTTCTTAATTGGTGTGATTTCTAAAAATAAAAACGACGACGTACCGTCGTCGCTTTATCCCTACGAGAAATATCGCAAGGAGTTTGTGTCCGATCTCAGCTTTTGCCCGTATCGCATGTGTCGTTGTCCGGATCGATCATCTGATAATTGTTATTCGTGGGGCGCGTACGTTTGCTCGCCGGTTTTTTGCATGCCGTTCTTTTGGCGCCGCACTTTCTTTTTACCGGCGCCGGGAAAACTTCTTCTTCGATAACTTCTTCCGCGGCGAGTTCGCTGTCCGATCTTCCGCAGTCGCATCGGTCTTTGCCGCAGCCGCAATCGCATTTGTCCGAGTCTTTGCCGAATTTCGACGACATTTTGTTCCATGCCGATTTGATTTTCTGTTTGATGCTCATGTTTTATCTCCGTTCGAATATTTTTATCGGGTCGGTAATAGTATGAGCTTATCGGTGTTTTTTATTCGTAGCGTTGTTAAGTTATATCGGATGCTGTAGCGGCGGTTTCGATGTGTGCGGTAAAGTATACGTTATGCGCCGTATCGGTCATATATTTTATGCTTCGGGGCAATCCTTATTAATTCGGGTCTATACGCCGCGTAATTCTTTACAAAACAAAAAAAAGGTTGTATACTATACGGAATATACGCTCAAACTCATTCCTTTTAAGGGAGAACAACATGTTAGAACTGAAAAATATCACAAAGGATTACGAAGTAGGGAACGAAAAAGTCCATGCGCTCAAGGGCGTCAGTTTGGCGTTCGGAAAAAGCGGTATGGTTTCTATCCTGGGACAGTCGGGCTGCGGCAAAACGACGTTGCTTAATATAATAGGCGGTCTGGATAGGTATACCGACGGCGATCTTATAATCAACGGCAGGTCTACGGAATATTTCAAAGCGTCGGACTGGGACGCGTACCGAAATCAGAAAATAGGCTTTGTATTTCAGTCGTATAATCTTATACCGCACCTTACCGTGCTCGGGAACGTAGAGCTTGCGCTAACGCTATCGGGCGTGAAAAAGGCAGAACGCCGTGCGCGAGCCGCGGACGCGCTGCGCAAGGTCGGGTTGGAAGGCGAGATAAAAAAGCGTCCCAATCAGATGTCGGGCGGACAGATGCAGCGCGTGGCTATAGCGCGCGCACTGGTCAACGACCCGGATATAATCCTTGCCGACGAACCTACGGGCGCGCTCGACAGTACTACGAGCGTTGCGGTAATGGAACTGCTTAAAGAGATCTCGCACGAACGTTTGGTAATAATGGTGACGCATAACCAAACGCTTGCAGAAACGTATTCCACACGTATAATTTCCATGTTGGACGGCGAAGTAAAAAGCGATTCTGCGCCGGTCGAGTTTTCGTGCGACATTGCGGTCGGAAGTTCCGACACCGCCGAAGTAGGCGTCGATCCCGGCAAGGTCTCGGACGGCGATGCGGCGCCGACTGCGGAAAACACTGCGGCGGTAAATATTTCGACTGAAAATGCCCATGCGACGCCGACAGACAAACAACTGAAAAAGCAAAAGGCAAAGGAACAGAAAGCAATAACCAAAGCCAACCGCGCATCGCTTAAAAAGACGTCGATGTCGCTTTTTACGGCGTTCGGTTTGTCTTGGCGCAATCTTATAACCAAAAAGGGTAGGACGATAGCTACCGCTGTCGCCGGGTCAATAGGTATCATAGGCGTTGCGCTCGTGCTCGCCCTGTCAAACGGCTTTAACAACTACATACTCGACATGCAGACTTCCATGCTGGCGCATTATCCCGTAACTTCAAATAATCTTACTATAGATATGGAAACAGCCATGGAAAGCATGGAGAACATGAGCGCAAAGTTCGAGAAGTTTCCGGACGGCAATAAAGTCATAATAAAAGCGGACGCCGCGACCGCGCCGTTCCATTACAACAGAATCACGGACGAGTATTTAAAGCATGTCGCAAATATGCCGAAAGGGCTTGCCATAGACGTAACTTACGAGTATGCGCGCAACAAACCCGTCATGAGCGCCAACACTTCGGGCGGATACGGGTTTATAAATACGGGAACGAGCAGCATGAACAGTATGCTCGGGACCGGCGCGTCGCTTTTTCAGCTGCTTTTGAACAATTCCGATTACGTGCTGTCGCAGTACGATATATTAAAGGGCAAGTACCCGACCGCAGCTAACGAGATAGCTTTGATCATAGGCGACGACAACGCGATAAATGCAAGTACGTTGCGTTCCGCCGGACTCAAACTGCCCGATGGTTACGAAAATGCGACTTTCGACGCGACTTTCGACGACTTTATTGGGCAGGAACTTAAGCTTATCCATAATAACGAGTGGTTTACTCGCGGTGACGACGGTATATACAGATCGTTTAAATCAAACGACCAAAAGGAATTAAAGGCGCTTTACGACGATCCAAATAATATGACGTTAAAGGTAGTGGGCGTTATGCGCGTAAAAGAAACGGCGGCGCTTGCGATATTTTCGTCGGGACTTGTGTATACCCCCGAACTCAATAAAGCGTTTTTGCGCGACTGTATCGAAAGCGACGTGGCAAAAGCACAGCGCGAAAACCGCGAAATGTATATCAGCGACGTGACGACGGTGACACTGGATACGATATCTTCCGTTATTTCCAAGGCGCTTGGTCTCGACGAGATCGTGTACAGCGGACAGCGGTTCGACTGCGAGCTGTTCCAAAAAATTTACAGCATGTCCAAAATGATGAAGATAAACATAACGGAAGCGGACATGTACGATCAGGCTTTGCAGGCGGTGGGCGCGGTAGATACTCCGTCGGGATTGAATTTCTACCCTGTAAGTTTCTCCAAAAAGACGGAGATGATAAATTACGTAAACAAGTACAACGTCGGAAAGGACGACAGTCATAAGATAATGGTGCTGGACGCGTCGTCGCTCGTGACCGATACCGTCAGCGACATGATAGACATAATCTCGTACGTGTTGGTAGCGTTCGCCGCAATATCGCTTTTGGTGTCGTCGGTTATGATAAGCATAATAACTTACGCGTCTGTCGCCGAACGTATAAAAGAAATAGGCGTTTTGCGTGCCGTCGGGGCGAGAAAAACGGATATAATGCGCGTGTTTATAGCGGAAACGGCAATAATCGGTTTTGCCGCGGGTATATTCGGCGTGCTTGTAACGCTTATACTGTCTTTCCCGTTGAGCAGTCTGTTTATAAGCATATCGGAAGGCGTGATCACTACGAGCCTTGTATCGGTAGCGTGGTGGCATGCGTTGCTTTTGATAGGCGTAAGCGTATTGCTTACTTTGATAGCCGGTTCGTTGCCGGCAAGGAGCGCGTCCAAGCGCGATCCTGTGGTCGCGCTGCGCAGCGAGTAGAGCCGTAACGGTCATTCGGAGCATTGTGATGAAAGAGAACAAAAAGAAGTTTTATATAACCACGCCCATATATTACGCTAGCGGAAGCCTGCACATAGGGCATTGTTACACTACCGTTGCTTGCGACGCGATAGCGCGGTTCAAGCGCATGGACGGTTACGACGTTTTCTATCTTACCGGTACCGACGAGCACGGACAAAAAGTCCAGAAAGCCGCCGAGCAAAAGGGCATGTCGCCGCAGGCGTTCGTGGACGGACTTGCGGAGCGTATCACCGCGCTGTGGAAACGTATGGATATAAGCTATGACGGCTTTATCCGTACCACAAACAAACAGCACGAAAAGATCGTAGCGGATATTTTTACCAAGCTTTACGAACAGGGCGATATATATAAGTCGGAATATTCGGGCAAATACTGCGAGCCGTGCGAGTCGTTTTGGACGCAGTCGCAGCTTATCGACGGTAAATGTCCGGACTGCGGAAGACCGGTACGCGACGAAAAGCAGGAATGTTATTTCCTGCGTATAAGCAAGTACGCCGACCGTATAAGAAAACTTCTTACCGAGACCGATTTTTTGCAACCCGATTCGAGAGTGCGCGAAATGGTAAATAATTTTATCGACAAGGGGCTTACCGACCTTGCCGTAACGCGCACGTCGTTTGATTGGGGAATACGTGTACCGTTCGACGACAAACACGTTATTTATGTATGGATAGACGCCCTGCCCAACTATCTCACCGCGCTCGGGTACGGTACGGAAAACGACGGACCGTACAAAAAATATTGGCCGTGCGATATGCACGTGATGGCGAAAGAGATCGTCAGATTCCACGCCATAGTATGGCCCGCGATACTCATGGCGCTCGGCGTACCGCTGCCCAAACGGGTCTACGGTCACGGCTGGATAATGTTCGGCGGCGACAAGATGAGCAAGTCCAAAGGAAACGTAGTCGATCCGTTTGTACTCACCGACAGATACGGCGTCGACGCGCTCAGATATTATCTGCTGTCGTCCATGCCGTTCGGCGAAGACAGCAATTACGGCAACGAACTTTTGCTTTCGGTTATCAACAACGACATCGTCAACGATCTAGGCAATCTCGTGCGCCGGACTTTCGCCATGAGCAGGCATTATTTCGACGGCAAAGTGCATAAGCCGAAGCCCGACCCGCGCGATGCCGAATATACAGCTGCCGTCGACGGTCTTTTAACGGCGGTACGCGCCGATATGGACAAGCCCGAACTAAATAAAGCGCTCGAAAAAATATTCGGCGTTATAGATATGTCAAATAAGTATATCGACGCGAATAAGCCGTGGGAACTTAATAAGATGGGCGACGCCGAGCGGCTCAACGCAGTAATATACAATCTTTTGGAAGGGATAAGGGTGACGGCACAGCTGCTTTTGCCGTTCCTTACCAAATATCCGCGCCGAATATTCGAAGGATTGGGATTGCCCGTTCCCGAAGATTTCGTAGCGGCGAAGTACGGCGCGGCGGAAAACTACGAAACTACCGAGATAGAGCCTATTTTAAACAGGCTGGAGATAAAAAAGGAGCTTGCGGAATTGGAACAACTTGCGGAAACCGAAAACGTTTCGGAAAAAACGGAAAACAAAGCGGACGAACGGCAAAATACGCCCGAGCTTATATCTATCGACGATTTCTTTAAGACGGAAATTGCGGTCGTCGATATCGAAGAATGCGAAAAAGTGGAAAAAGCCAAAAAACTGCTTAAACTGACGGTGTTCGACGGGACGCGCCGTCGCACCGTGGTTTCCGGCATAGCCATGGCGTATAAGCCGGAAGAACTTGTCGGTAAAAAAGCGGCGCTTGTCGCCAATCTCAAACCGGCGAAGCTCTGCGGGATCATGTCCGAGGGGATGCTTTTGTGTTCGGTGGGCGCCGACGGGCTGCCGCGGCTTATTATGCCGACGGGCGACGCCGGGGATAAAATATGCTGATAGATTCGCACGCGCACATCTACGACGAAATGTTCGACGCGACTGGCGGTGCGGATAAAATAATTTCCGACATGGAACGCGACGGACTCGAATATATTGTTTGTGTGGGGTGCGATATACCCACATCCAAAACGTGCGTCGAGCTTGCGCAGAAAAATGAGCGCATTTACGCGACGGTCGGAGTCCATCCTTACGATGCGGATACCGTAACGCCCGACAGTATGTCGGTACTGCGTTCGCTTGCGGTGGGAAATCAAAAGGTCGTCGCCATAGGCGAGATCGGGTTGGATCTGCATCGTCCCGGCTCCGACAGGGCACTTCAGATAAATGCAATGAAAATGCAGTACGAGCTTGCGCGCGAACTGAAATTGCCTACGGTCTATCATATCCGCGACGGTTTCGGCGAGTTTTATGAATTTGCCGAGAAACGCGATTTTCCGCACGGCGCGGTGCTGCACTGTTTTTCGGGGTCCGCGGAAACGGCGGAATATTACGTAAAGAAGAATTTTTACATCTCGTTTTCGGGTACTGTCACTTACAAAAACGCCGTAAATCTCGCGCGTGCGGCTGCCGCCGTGCCGATCGACAGGCTTCTCGTAGAAACGGACAGCCCGTATCTTACGCCCGAACCTATACGGTGGCAGACCAATTTCCCCAAAAACGTCGCGTATGTGGCGGACAAGCTTGCCGAAATAAAAGGCGTTTCGAAAGATAAAATAGCCGCTGCGACTGCGGAAAATACAAAAAGGGTGTTCGGAATATCTTGATGACTGCCGATAATTACGTTTACATATTGGACGGCAAGGCGTATGTCAATATCACCAACAAGTGTCATAATGCCTGTTCGTTCTGTATACGCAAGACCGGTAACGGCGTTGCCGGAACGCGGTTATGGCTGGAAAAAGAGCCGACGACGGACGAAGTGCTTACGGCTTTTTCGCGCCTCGATCCAGTTTACGACGAGGTCGTGTTCTGCGGTTTCGGCGAACCGACCGAAAATTTGGAAACGCTTAAGGAATGCGCGCGCGCTTTTAAACAGTCCGGTTATCGCACTCGACTCAATACCAACGGACTCGGAAACTTGGTAAATTTCAGGAATATAGCGCCCGAACTTACCGACATCGATACGGTGTCGGTCTCGCTCAACGCGCCGGACGCGCGTAAATACGCGGAAATAACGAATTCCGTTTACGGTCTTAAAGCGTTCGACGGGGTGTTGGATTTTGTCCGCGACTGTAAGGCGACGGGATTGAACGTAGTTTTTACAGTTGTCGACGTTATAGATCATTCGGAATTGGACGAATGCCGCAAATTGAGCTTAGAACTCGGAATACCGCTGCGCGTACGCAAATATATCGCCGACAATTACGACTCCGGCAAAGGATCGGTGCTGTAAGTGGCGGATTTTTGGTTATATTTCGGATATATCGCAACTGTCGTAGTAATAGTTTTTCTGTCGATAAAGCTCGGTAAGTACGTCGATATCATCGACGCCAAAAGCAATATATCGGGTGCATTTATAGGCGGAGTCCTGTTGGCCGCTGTCACAAGTCTGCCGGAGCTTTTTACGTCGCTTTCCGCGGTGTGGATAGTGCGCGAAAACTCCATGATAATCGGGAATATCTTAGGTTCCGATCTTATCAATCTTGCGTTCTTCGGCGTGTTATTGCTGATATTCGGACGCGGACTGAAAAGTGCGAAATTCTCCGTTTTTTATTATACCGCGCTTATTGTCTCGTGTGGAATGTACGCGCTTGTGTCCGTAGGATTGTATCTTGCCGAATATATGCAGTTTACGTGGTTCTCTGTAGTATCGCCGATGATACTCGTGCTGTACGTCCTTTTTGTAGGGAAAATGCCGAAAACTGCCGAAGCTCAGGCGTCTAAAAAGGACGAAGGCATAACATTAAAGCAGGCGTTTATAAGGTTTGCCGTGTGTGCGGTATTGCTTATAGGCGCGTCGATAGCCATGACGTATGTCGCGGATATCGTCGCCGATAAATTGGGGCTGGGCAAAACGTTTGCCGGCGCACTGTTTTTGGGCGTAGCTACAAGCCTTCCCGAACTTATATCTTCCGGCACGCTGTGTTACCGCAAAAACTACAATGCAGCAGCCGGCAATATAATAGGTTCGAATATTTTTAATTTTGCTATACTTTTTATCGCGGACGTGTTCTCGTTTGCGCCGGGCGGAACGGGAATATATATACTCAATAAAGATTCGAACTGGTTGCTTATATTCGGAGCGTGCGCCACAGTCGTTACGCTTGCGATGATGCTCGTAAAAAACAGATACAGTTCCAAGGGCGCACTGTTCGGTGTATATGCAATGAACGCCGTTTCGCCGATAATGTACGTATTGTATCTGCTGATAACGACTGCGGTCATAGCCGTATAGGAGTAATTATGACACAGGAAGTTCGGGAGAAAATAGAATTTCAATGTACCATGAACTACAAAGCGTACCGTCGTGCCATGATATCGGCGCGCGCGATATTAACTGTTGCGGTTTCGGGAGGTTTGCTGGGGCTTTGCGTTTTTTCGGTAGTGCTCGGTGTTATCCTTTCGACATCGGTATTGTTTTTGGGCGTTATATCCGTGCTTGTCGCGTACGGAGAAGAACGTACATATACGGTATACGATACGCGTATAGTGTTTAAACGGCGCGGAGATTACAAGCGTGCGTCCGTGCCTATCGAAAATATAGTCCGAGTAAAATATAAGAGGGCGTTTTACGAGAAAAATCTCGCTACGGGCACTATAACGCTGTATGCGAAAAACGTTAAAGGGAAGTTAAAAAAATATAAAATGAAGCATATATTCGACGCCGCGCCCGTTGTCGAATATATTGATAACAGGATAAAACAAAAATAACAACGACAAAGGATATTCTAATGAAGACGGAAAACATAACGACTGACGAAGAACGCGCGTTTTACGGATCGGAATATATATCTCTTAAAAACTGTAATTTTCGCGGCGAAGCGGACGGAGAGAGCGCGCTCAAAGAATGCGGCGCAGTGGAAGCTGTAGACTGCACTTTCGATCTGCGTTATCCGCTGTGGCACGACCGATCGGTAGTGCTGGAAAATTGCGATATGACGCCAAATTGCCGTGCGGCGCTTTGGTATACACGCAACATTACCGCAACTAAAACCAAAATGCACGGGATAAAAGCCCTGCGCGAATGCAAAAACACGGTTTTACGAGAATGCGATATAGTTTCGCCGGAGTTCGGTTGGTTTTCCGACGGCGTGCGTATTGCGGACAGTTCTGTCAAAAGCGAGTATTTTATGATGCGCGCGAAAAACATATCGGCGCAGCGTATCGATTTTAAAGGGAAGTATTCTTTCCAGTACGTAGACGGCGCCGTTATCGTCGACAGCAAGCTCGATACGAAAGATGCGTTTTGGCATTCGAAAAACGTCACCGTGGAAAATTGCGTCGTCATCGGCGAATATTTGGGGTGGTTCAGTAAAAATATTACATTTAAAAACTGTACGATAATAGGTACCCAGCCTTTATGCTATTGCAAAAATTTAAAGCTTATAGACTGCGTTATGCAGAAATCCGACCTTGCGTTCGAACGTTCGGAAGTGTACGCCGTTCTGATAGAAGACATCGTAAGCATAAAAAATCCGTATAGGGGAGTTATAAAAGTTCCTGCCGTAGGCGAGATCATCCGCGACGATAAAAACGCCAAGTGTAAAATACTTATCGATCCGGCGCTGAAAAGAAAGGGCGGCGAATAATGAAGGGCGCGTTTGCAGACGACGTTTACGAAGCGGTCAAAACTGTTCCGTCGGGCAAAGTCGCGACATACGGTCAGATTGCATTGATGTCCGGACACCGCGGCGCCGCGCGCGCGGTCGGTAACGCTTTGCACGTAAACCCGTTTCCCGGTACGGTGCCGTGTCACAGAGTGGTCGGCGCCGACGGCAGGCTCGCGCCAGGGTTCGCTTTCGGCGGAAGCGGCGAACAGAGACGTCTGCTGCAAAGCGAGGGCGTCGACGTTTCGGACGATAATACCGTCGATTTGCAAAAATTTCAGTGGCGCGGAAATTGATTTGTTCGAATTTAATATAAGAAACACGTACGAAATCGATCGCACGTGTTTTTTATTGTAACTGACGGCACTGCCATGGCATATATAATTGCTATGAACGAATTGGAGCTTTTGGCAAGATTGATTCAGTGCGAAGCGGGCGGCGAGGGAGATACCGGAATGCGCGCAGTGGCATCTGTCATAATGAACAGAGTTCGGCAGATGCAGGGCGAGTACGGAAGATATAATTCGGTAAACGATGTCGTGTTTGCGCCCAGGCAGTTCGAATGCGCG
This sequence comes from uncultured Christensenella sp., assembly GCA_910585055.1. GTDB lineage: Bacteria > Bacillota > Clostridia > Christensenellales > Pumilibacteraceae > Anaerocaecibacter. The sequence goes on from CAJUBY010000017.1 coordinate 28,429, forward strand.
ACCGATCAGCCGCAAAACCTGTATAATATGTCGCCAGAACCCATCCATTATTCGATCGCGCAGTGGGCGCTTGCAGGCGGAAGATTATCCGATACTTCCGACGCGCTTTGGTTTTTCAACCCTTATTCCGATACTTGTCGCCCCAATTTTCCCAATAACAACGGGTATTTTCGTACCCGTATAGGAAACCATTGTTTTTATTCGCCGACGGACAGTTATTTTTTGACGTGACGCCGCGGCGTTATTAATTTATGTAAAAGGAGAATTCTTTATGGATTGCGAAAACAGACCTGTTGACATCAACATTCCCGAGCCTCTTCCCGATTTCAACGCGGAAAACAATATAGGAACGTGGAAACAGTTATTTGCTTCCAACATAGGAAAACGCGTAAAAATAGAAATTTCGCTGTTCGACGGAACTGTGCGTTCTATCTGCGGCGATATCTATCTCGTGGGCAATGCATATGTCGGAGTTTCGAGCGGCGATAAGCTCTGCTTCGGCGACCTGTTTTCTATAAAATTCGTAACTTTTTATTGATCGAGAACAAAGCCGTTAAGTACGGCTTCGAGATTTCCGGCATCCGATACATAAAATTCCGTATGTCCCAGATAATTCAGCAATGCCTGTATAGCGATCGCGCCGTACGGCAGTGTGTCCGCGCGCTTTGAAGCGACGGGGCGGAATAACGCTAGGTTGGGACTGAACAATATCGGCATAATATCGTCGAGCTGTTTTGCCGTGAATTTCGCGGTCACTTTACGCTTATCGTATATCTTAAGCCCGAGGATTGCCGCGGCTATGGTACATATGCTTCCGCCAGATATTACAAGAGGATATTTCGGAACGTCGCCGTATTCTGCGAGCATCGAAGGGAGCGTGTCTACCGCGCGCCTGAGATCTCCCGAAAAGGTGTTTTTCAATACGACAACGCCGAGCGGCAGACTTTTTACATAACTCGGCGTTTTTCCGTCGGGCGACGCTATGATCTCCATGCTTCCGCCGCCGAGATCGCATACCGTAACGGCTCCGTCCGGTTTTTCCGCGCCTGCGAGCGCAAGCTCCGCCTCTTTCATGGGGGAGAGCACTGCTACGTAAAGTCCGGTCGCCGATCTTATTTCGGCGCAGAACGCACTGCCGTCGGCTGCGCGACGCACGGCTTCGGTGGCGAAAACTTTTATTTCCGAACACTGCTTTTGCGCGCACAGTTCGGCGTATTCTTTAAGCGTTGCGACGGTCGCGGCCTTACCGGCAGGCGACAGCCGAGACGTAGTTCCTATACCGTCCGCAAGCTTTGTTATTGCAGACCGCGTAGTGCCGTCGGACATTGCGAGCCTTACGGAGTTGGAACCTATATCTATAGCGGCGATCATGATTGCTCCATAATTATAAAAAATAAAGGTCGGACATCCGACCTTTTTACTTTACCGAAACGGCGGCGCATGTGAGCGTCGAACCACAATATACGTTTATTGACCGCCTATGACGATCTCGCCGCGGTAGATCATGTCGAGTACCTCGCGAGCGTAAGTTTCCACAAACTCGGACGACTGACAGTATTCTATCATATTGTCGTTACTTTGTATAAGCCTGTCGAGCTTTGCGTTTTGCGCATTAAGCGCGTCCATGCGGCTGTTGACGGCGCCAAGTTTTACAAGATTGACGATAAGAGCAATGACCAACATAACAAGAAGCGCCGCCAGTGCGCACACTACTATTTTTATTACGGTCTTGCGTGTGTTTTTTGTTTCGGATACCATAGTGTTTTAATTGTATCATCACGAACGGCTGTTGTCAAGTCCCATGACGGAGATAAATATATATTTTACCGCTAGGCTTTTAATATTTCTTTTACATGACTAAGCCTGCGTAACGCTTCCGCCTTGCCGAATAGCTTTATCATTTCCGCGCCGCCGCCCGGAGTTGCCGCAGCGCCGGTCAGCGCTATGCGGTATATCCACATCACCTGACCCTTTTTAAGCCCTTCGGCTTCGGCGACAGCTTCGAGCGCGGCGTTAAGATCTTCGGCTTCCGTCGCTTTTATGCAACTGTCTATAAGTCTGCGCGCCATGTCGACGTCTGTCTTCCATTTTTTGTTGACGAAAAGTTCGGTGTCGAAACTGTCGAAAGCGTCGAGAAATGCGGAACGTTCTTTAATGTCTGTAAGTATCTCGACGCGCGGCTGCAACAGCTCGGAAAGATATTCGTAATCTATATTTTTATCGGGGCAGTATTCCGCGTAGAAGGGAAGCGCGGCGGCGTGGAATTCGTACGCGCTCATTTCTTTTACGTACAGCGAATTGAGCCAGCGCATTTTGGTTTCGTCGAATATGGACGACGATTTCTGCAGCCCTTCTATCGAGAATAGGTCGATAAGTTCGTCCATCGATAATTTTTCTCGATTGTTTTTGGGGTTCCAGCCGAGTAGCGCTATATAGTTGACTATGGCGTGCGGCAGAAATCCTTTGCGCAGAAAGTCTTCGAATCCGGCGTCGCCGTCGCGCTTGGATAATTTGTGCTGCGCGTCGCGCATTATCGGTTGCAGGTGGATATAGACGGGTCGTTCCCAACCGAGCGCGTCGTACAGCAGGTTGTACTTGGGCGTGGACATGAGATATTCGACGCCGCGAATGCAGTGCGTAATGCCCATCAGATGATCGTCTATGACATTGGCAAAATTATATGTCGGCATGCCGTCCGATTTTATAAGGATGTTGTCCTCGAGATCGGAAAAATCCACCGTAACGTCGCCGAAAACTTCATCGTGATATGTCGAATTGCCGGTCTCCGGAATATTCTGACGAATTACGTACGGTTCGCCGCGCGCTATTCGTTCTTGCACTTCGGCTTTGGAAAGGCGAAGACAGTGTTTGTCGTATTTGGTCGCGCCGTGTTCGTGGATATCCGAAAGCCGTTCCTTGGAACAGAAACAACAGTACGCGTCGCCGCTTTCCAAAAGCTGCTTTGCATATTTCAAATAGATGTCTTTGCGTTCCGATTGGATATAAGGACCGTGATCTCCGCCGACGATAGGACCTTCATCGTAGCGTATTCCGGCCTTGTCAAGAGCGGATATTATTATGTCCACAGCGCCCGCGACTTCGCGTGTGCGGTCGGTGTCTTCTATGCGCAGAATGAATTTTCCGCCGTGCTTTTTGGCGAAAAGATACGCGTAAAGCGCTGTTCGCAAACCGCCTATGTGAAGATATCCGGTGGGACTCGGTGCAAATCTGGTGCGGACCATATTCTCTCCTTGACAATCTCTGTCGCGTCGTATATAATAACATTATTGTAATGCTTTTGCGCGCAAAACGCAAGCGAATAAGGAAGTTATTATGGACGATTTGTCGCTGCGCGGGATGTTGGACGATCTCGCGGAGATCATAGCAATACCCAGCGTTTACGGACAGCCGACCGACGGCGCGCCGTACGGAACGGAATGCCGCCGCGCGCTCGATTGGTTTGTCGGAAAAGCTAAGTCTTACGGACTGAAAGCGGAGCTTATCGACGGTGCGTGCGCGTATGCCGAAGTGGGCGAAGGCAAAGAATGTATCGGCATACTCGGACATTTGGACGTAGTGCCGGCAGGCAACGGTTGGGCGACCGATCCGTTTAAAATGACCGAAGAAAACGGCAAGGTCTACGGCAGAGGCGTGGGCGACGATAAGGGCGCGGTGGTTGTGTGCCTGCACGCGCTTAAAACGCTGAAGGAAACGGGAACGGCGTTGAAACGCCGCGTGCGGCTTATAGTCGGCGCCGACGAAGAACGCGGCAGTTCGTGTATAAGACATTATCTGGAAACGGGCGGCGAGATCCCCGTTATGTCGTTTGTTCCCGATTCCGAATTCCCCGTTATAAACAGCGAAAAGGGAATTGCGCATATATTCCTGGAATTTTCGGATAAAGGTCTCGCGCGCAGTATAGACGGAATAAGCGGCGCGGAGTGCGCCAACGCCGTTCCCGACAAAGCAACTGTAAAAATAATAAAAAACAGTCCGCTGTACGATGCATTGTATAAGGCGTGCGGCGGCGTACCGACTGCCGATATATTCAGAAAAGCGCCGGTCGCGGAACGTATCGTATCGGCAGGCTGCGGTTTTTCCGATTACGAGATCTACAATACCGAAACGGGCATAACCGTCACCGCCAACGGCGTTGCGGAACATGCGTCGACGCCCGAAAAAGGCGACAACGCGCTTTGGAAAATACTCGGTTTTTTGGCATCGTTCGAGAGTTCGATCGGTTCTGCATGTTTGGAAAAGATATGGGATCGGCTGTGTACTCCGCTCGCAAGCGAAAAACTCGGTGTGTATGTGAACGACGAAAAGAGCGGCGATACTACTATGTGCCTGTCTCAAGCGGAGATGACGAACGGAACGTTAAAGCTTTTGATAGATTTCAGATTGCCGCTCGGGCTTACTGCGGATGTTGTTGCCGACAAACTGGAAAAGGCAGTCGGCTGTAAAGCGACGGTCCGCGATTACCACGAAAACCTTTATATCGACGAAGATGCGCCGCTTATAAAGACGCTGCTCGGCGTTTATAGGAAAAAAACGGGCGATATGACCGCTCCGCTCAAGACCGGCGGCGGAACGTACGCGCGCGAACTGCCCAATGCGGTCGCGTTCGGGTGCACGCCCGTAGATATCGATATAAATATGCATAAAGCCGACGAAAACTTCCCGATCTCGCAGCTGTATAAGAATTACGATATTTATTTGGCTGCGGCTGTAGAGCTTGCAAATTTGTAAAGCATAGTGTAAATACTAATATAAACTCAATAAGTTATTAAAAAGGAGAATATCATGATCAAATCCAATCCCACCGCGGAAGAATTCAATACTCTGACCGCAAGCGGCAAAACGCTCGTAGACTTTTGGGCGAGCTGGTGCGGTCCTTGCAGAATGCAGGCGCCCATAGTGGAAGAACTTGCCGAAACGACCGACGTCAAGGTAGTTAAAGTCGACGTGGACGCCGACGACGGATTAGCGATGGATTTTCAAGTCAGCAGCATCCCGACACTTGTATTGTTCGACGACGGCGTTGTGATCGAACGCTTTATCGGACTTACGTCGCTTGCGGAACTAAAAAAGGCTTTCGGTATATAACCGATAAAACGGCTGCAACTGTGTTTCGGATATAAGATTGCCGAAATACCGTATAGTCTAACAGTACCGTAAATTTAACGTAAAATAAAAAATATACCGCAAAACCCTTGCCAAACGCAAACGATTCTGCTATAATGGGTTTTGCTACGGCGGCATAGCTCAGCTGGCTAGAGTACTCGGTTCATACCCGATTGGTCACTGGTTCGAATCCAGTTGCCGCTACCAAATACCCCTCGCGATCGGCGCGAGGGGTATTTAAGTAACGGCAACTGTTTGATGAGAACAGCGCGGCGATGAAAAGCAAATGTATTGTAGAGCTGTAAAAGAAAAGTATACGTGGACAGTAATAAAGTAATTACGCCGTGCGGTTCGCTAGGCGCTCGGCGGAGCCGAAGCCCGTGCGCGTATAGCGCACAATCCGGTTGCCGCATAAATAAATCAATTTAATTTAGGTTGGGAATGCTTTACCAAATACCCCTCGCGATCGGCGCGAGGGGTATTTAAGTAACGGCAACTGTTTGATGAGAACAGCGCGGCGATGAAAAGCAAATGTATTGTAGAGCTGTAAAAGAAAAGTATACGTGGACAGTAATAAAGTAATTACGCCGTGCGGTTCGCTAGGCGCTCGGCGGAGCCGAAGCCCGTGCGCGTATAGCGCACAATCCGGTTGCCGCATAAATAAATCAATTTAATTTAGGTTGGGAATGCTTTACCAAATACCCCTCGCGATCGGCGCGAGGGGTATTTAAGTAACGGCAACTGTTTGATGAGAACAGCGCGGCGATGAAAAGCAAATGTATTGTAGAGCTGTAAAAGAAAAGTATACGTGGACAGTAATAAAGTAATTACGCCGTGCGGTTCGCTAGGCGCTCGGCGGAGCCGAAGCCCGTGCGCGTATAGCGCACAATCCG